>JAUIGT010000043.1 GCA_030432615.1 Verrucomicrobiia bacterium | reverse complement strand
CCAGCGACTTGGCATCGCCCACGTTGGCGAGGTGGGAGAACAGCTCCAGTCCCTCGATGAACTTCTTGCCGGCCTCGGCGCCGCCCTTGATGCCGAATACGACCATGGAACCGCCCTTCCCCTTCAGGTATTTCTGGTTCTTGGCGTATTCCGGATCGTCCTCGAGTCCGGGGAAACGGACCCACTCGACGTCGGGGTGCGACTTGAGGTGCTTGGCCACGGCCAGGGCGTTCTGGCAGTGACGCTCCATCCGCAGCGGCAGGGTCTCGATCCCCTGGAGCAGGAACCAGGAATTGTCCGGAGCGATACAGGCGCCGAGGTTGCGGAGCGGAACCGTACGCATGCGGAGGATGTAGGCCAGCGGCGCGAGCATTTCCGGGAGGTCGTGCCCCCAGCGCAAGCCGTGGTAGGAATGGTCGGGCTCGTCGAAGAGCGGGTGCTTGCCGCCGGCCCAGTTGAAGCGGCCGGAATCGACCACCACGCCGCCGATGCCGGCACCGTGACCGCCGAACCACTTGGTCAGCGAGTGGACCACGATGTCGGCTCCGTGCGCCAGCGGCTGGGTCAGGTAGGGAGTGGAGAAGGTGGAATCGACGATCAGCGGAATGCCGTGGGCCTTGGCCACCTCGGCGACGGCCTCGAGATCGGTCACCTCCAATGCCGGGTTCGACACCGTCTCGCAGAAGAGCGCACGCGTGTTCTCGTCGATGGCATCGGCGAACTGCTGCGGGTCCTGGGAATCGACGAACTTCACGTTGATGCCCAGCGCCGGGAGGATGTCGTTGAACTGGGTGTAGGTGCCGCCGTAGAGGTTGCGGGCGGAGACGATGTTGTCGCCGGCCTTGGCCAGGTTGATGATCGAGTAGAACACCGCCGAGGTTCCGGAGGCGACGCCGAGGCCCGCCATCTCGTGAGCCCCCTCGAGCAGGGCGACGCGCTTTTCGAGCACGTCGGTGGTCGGGTTCATGAGCCGGGTGTAGATGTTGCCCAGCTCTTTCAGCGCGAAAAGATTCGCCGCGTGCTCGGTGGAGTTGAAAACGTAGGACGCCGTCCGGTAAACGGGAACGGCGCGGGAGTTGGTGGTGGGGTCGGGCTGTTGCCCGCCGTGGAGGCAGAGGGTGTCGAGTTTCATTTTGGGGAAGTTTTTCGGTTCTTCGGTTTTCGGTTGGTTTCGCAAGAGCGCCCGGTCAGGCCTATTCAACAGGGTTGAGCGCGAGACTCAACCCTGTTGGCTCGATTTTTTTCGGTGGATCACTCCACCGCGGCAGCCTTGATCTGGTCCCAGATGGCGTTGTACTTGGAGTTTCCTTCGGGGCCGAGATCGTCGATCATCTCGCTCTTTCCACGAATGGTCGGATCGATGAAGATGGCGGGTTCGCCCTTGATGTCCTCGCTCATCAGCTCGTAGGCGGCCTTGTTGGGCGCGAGGTAGTAGATGTATTCGGTGTTCTCGGCGGCGACTTCGGCGTCGCTGAGGAAATTGATGAAGGCGTGGGCGAGATCAGGATTCGGCGCGTCGGTGGGAATGACGAGGTCGTCGCAGGCGATCGAGGTGCCTTCCTTGGGAACGACGATGCGGACGTTCTCGTTCTCCTCCTGGGCCTGGAAGAGATCGCCGGAGTAGCCGTGAACGATGTAGAACTCCTCCGAGGCGATCCCGGCGTTGTACTGCTCGCTCTCGAACTTGGCGATGTTGGCCTTCCACTGGATGACCAGGTTCTTGGCCTCCTCGAGCTGGGCGTCGTCCAGGGTGTTGATGCTGTAGCCGAGCGTCTTCAGCGCCGCGCCGATGGTTTCGCGGCCGTCGTTGAGCAGGGTGATGCGGCCCTTCAGCTCGGGTCGCTCGAAGAGGCGCCAGGAGGGCTCGGGATTCTCGACCTTGCCCTCGATGTAGCCGATCGCGGTCGGGGCGAACATGTAGGGCACGCTGACTTTCATCTCCTTGTCGAAGGCGGTCTCCTGGAGGTAGACATCGTCGATGTTGGCGAGGTTCGGCACCTTGGCGTGATCGATGGGCTGGATCATGCCCTCGCGCTCGAGGATCTTCACCATGTAGGAACTGGGCACGAGGATGTCGTAGCCGCTGGCGCCCGCCTTGAGCTTGGCGAGCATGGCCTCGTTGGAATCGAAGGTGTCGAGGACGACCTGGCAGTCGTTCTCGGTCTCGAAGCGGGTGACGAGTTCCGGCTTGATGTAGTCGTCCCACGTGAAGACGTGGAGGGTGGTTTTCTTCTCGCCGCAGCCGGTCAAGGCGACGGCGAGGGCGGCAATTCCGGCGAAGAGACTGATGCGCGGGATCATGGTGGTTCGGTGTGGTTGGTTGGACTGTGTGTGAGGTGAAAAGCGAAAGCAATCGGGTCAGGCGACGGCGCGGGCACGGCTGAGCCGTTGGACCCACCAGACGACGGCGAAGGTGAAAGTCAGCAGCAGGGTGGAGAGCGCGTTGATGACGGGCATTTCCTTGGTGTGCTTGGTCATGCTGTAGATCTTCAGTGGCAGGGTGTCGGAGCCGACGCCCTTGACGAAGAAGGTGATCACGAAATCGTCGATGGAAAGGGTGAAGGCAAGCAGGCCGCCCGCCAGGATTCCGGGCGCCAGCAGCGGCACCACCACCCGGACGATCGTCTGCCAGCGATTGGCGCCGAGGTCGCGGGCGGCATCGACGACGGATCCGTCGAAATCCTGCAGGCGCGCCAGCACGGCGAGGGCGACGTAGCTGATGCAGAATGTGATGTGGGCCACGGTGATGGCCCCGATGTTCCGCTCGACGTCGAGGGTGACGAAAAAGATCGCCAGGCTGATGCCCATGAGGATGTCGGGCGCGACGATGGGCAGGTAGATGAGGCCGAAGTGGGCTTTCTGGAGCCGGGTGCGGTAACGATTCAGTGCCCAGGCCGCCATGGTGCCGAGCACCATCGACACCGCGCTGGCGGCCACGCCGATGACGAGCGAGCGCTGGAGGGCCTCCCAGATGTCGCGGCTCCGCGCGCTGAAGAGCAACTCGTACCATCTCATCGACCAGCCTTCCCACGACGCGCCGTAGCGCGAGGCGTTGAAGGAATTCAGCACCAGCACGAGGATGGGAAAATAGAGAAACACCAGCGCTACCGCGGTGGCGAGAACGGGGAGCGGGTGACGGGAGCGGAGAGTCGTCGCCTTTTTCATGCCGTCGCTTTCCCTCCTCCCTTGCGCGATCCGTCCGGAACCGACTCCCGTTTCTGCTGCACGAAGGCGAAGATCACCGGCAGCAGCGTGACGATCATGAGCAGCGTGGCCAGGGCCGCGGCATGCGGCCAGTTGCGATCGATGAAAACCCGCTGCGCGATCTTGTTGCCGACCATTTCCCCGGCGGGACCGCCGACGATGTCGGGAATGATGTAGCTCCCCAGGGCCGGGATCAGCACCATGACGACGGCGGCGAGCACTCCGCGCCCCACCCCGGGCACGAAGACGAGCCAGAAGGCGCGGATCGACGACGCCCCGAGGTCGCGGGCGGCATCGAGCAGGGCGAAGTCGAATTTTTCCGCCGAGGCGTAGATCGGGAGAATGGCGAAGGGCAGGTAGGCGTAGACCATCACCAGGAGCACCGCGCCCTCGTTGTAGAGCAGGAGAGTGTTCTCCCCGATGATGCCGAGCCCGACGAGCGTCTCGCGCAGGTAGCCGGACGGGTGCAGGAGGACTTTCCAGGCGTAGACGCGGATGAGAAAATTCGTCCAGAACGGCACCACCACGAGCAGGAGCAGTAGGGCCCGCGTCTTCTCGTCCGCCCGGCCGAGGAGGAAGCCGACCGGCAGGCCGAGCCCGACACAGACGATCGTCGCGGCGACGCTCAACCAGACGGTCCGCCAGACGATGGCCGGATAGCTGGGGTGCGCCATGTCCGCCCAGGCCTTGAGCGACCAGCCTTCCCCGAAGCCGCCGTAGGGACCGGCGGGCTTGAAGGACATGACCACGATCAGCAGGGTGGGCACGGCGAAAAACACCAGCAGCCAACCGGCCGACGGCAGGGTCGTCCACCACTCGTTCCGGCGCTCCGGATTCGGCTGTCGGCGCGGATTTCCCATGGCGTCACTCGTCGCCCTCGGGCGGCAGGGAGAGGAGTTCGGTGTCTTCGACGGCGAAGTCGGTGAGCAGGCAGCCATCATCGGCGCGCCAGGAAAGCCAGACGCGATCCTTCCAAGCCGGCAGGCGCTCGTCGAGCTGGTAGCGGGCGTGCTGTTTCTCGATCGCGATGCGTTGGTCCCCCACCCGCACCCAGTAGCGGGTCAGCGAGCCGAGATAGATGACGTCATCGACCGTGCCCTCGATGGCGTTCAGGCCCGCCTCCTCCGCGGGCGGGTGGGTCTCGATGCGGATCTTCTCCGGCCGGAGGCTGAGGGCGATGTCTTCGCCCATTTCCAAAGGCCGGTCATTGTAGAGGCGGATCTCGCCGATGCTCTCGACGGTGGCGCGGCTGTACTCGGCATCGAGAATTTCCGACACCTTGCCGCGGAGGAAGTTGGTGTCGCCGATGAAGGCGGCCACGAAGCTGTTGACCGGGGCCTCGTAGATCTCGGCCGGCGTGCCGATCTGCTCCAGCCCACCGCGTTGCATCACGGCGATGCGATCGCTGATGGCCATGGCCTCGGTCTGGTCGTGGGTCACGTAGAGAAAGGTGATGCCGACCTCGTCGTGGATGCCGTCGAGTTCCACGAGCAGGCGCTGACGCAGTTTCAGGTCGAGCGCGGCGAGCGGCTCGTCGAGCAGGAGCACGCGGGGCTTGTTGACGAGCGCCCGGGCGATGGCGACGCGCTGTTTCTGTCCGCCGCTGATGCGATCCGGTTTCTTGTCGCCATGCTCGGCGAGGTCGACGAGGTCGAGCATGCGATCGACCTCGGCATCGATCTCCGCCTTCGGCCGCTTCGCCATCTTCAGACCGAATCCGATGTTGTCCCGGATCGTCAGGTGGGGAAAAAGCGCGTAGCTCTGGAATACCGTGTTCACCGGCCGACGCTCGGGAGGCAGCCGAGTGATGTCCTCGCCCTCGATGAGAATGCGTCCCTCGTCCGGTTCGATGAACCCGGCCAGCATCCGCAGCAGGGTCGTCTTGCCGCAACCACTCGGGCCCAGCAGGGCGAAGATCTCCCCTTTCTCGATCGCGAAGGAAGCGTCGCGCACGGCGACAAAATCTCCGAATCGCTTGGTGACCCCGTCGAAAACCAGAAACTCGCTCATTTCATCATTGGCGGAACCGGCGGTTCGCCGGTCGAGGAACTGGAGGTGAAAACCGGGCGATTCTGCCACCCGCACCGGGTTTCACAACCGTTAAATGCCCCGCCCGCCCGATTCTCCCGCCGCGACCGGAGCTGGCGGAAGCGGCGAGATGGGCTTTGTTGGGAGATCATGTCCGAAACCTCCGCCGATGTTCCCCCGCAGACAGCGCCGCCGATCGCCTCGCGTTGGCTGGGACGAATCGGCTACATGGAGGCGCTCGAACTCCAGGAGTCGCTCGTGAAACAGCGCCAGGCCGGCGAGATCGACGATACCCTGTTGCTTCTCGAACACGACCCTGTCTACACCATCGGCCGCACCCGCGACCGCTCCAGCCTGCGCCAGGCGGAAGCCCTCCCCCACCCCGTCATCGAGATCAATCGCGGGGGCCAGGCGACCTACCACGGCCCGGGTCAACTGGTCGGCTACCTGATCCTCGATCTCCACGCCTACGGCTGCGACCTGCATCGCTACCTGCGAGCCCTCGAGGAGGCCATGATCGCCTTGCTGCAACGCGAGGGCGTCTCCGCCGCCGGTCGGCGCGAGGGACTCACCGGGGTCTGGATCGAAAACCGCAAGATCGCCTCGATCGGCGTCGGGGTGCGCAAGTGGGTGACCATGCATGGCTTCGCCCTCAATGTCAGTCGCGACCTGGCGGGCTTCGCGTCGATCGTCCCCTGCGGCATTGCCGACGTGGAGATGACCTCGGTGGAGCGCGAGACCGGCCGCGACTGGAGCGTGGAAGGCGTCGCCGATGCCCTGACGGCGGACCTCGTCCGCGAGATCGGCGGGCTGGCAAAGCCCGTTTCCTGATTTCTCTCCTACTCCGCCGGCAATCCGAACGCGAAGACGAGGAAACAGAGCAGGCCCACGAGAGCGAAGCCGGCCAGTCGCAGGCCGCGACGCGAGAGATCCTTTTTCTCCCACGCCACCAGCAGGGCCACCAGGCATTGCAGGGTGTAGAACAGGGCGAAGGCCCGCGACGCGTAGGAGATGATGGAATTCACGTTCGTGGCCCAGACGAGGCTGACGGTGACCAGGAGAATCAGGAAGTAGGCGTAGCGAATGGGCAGCTTGTGATGGGTGATGTCCTCGAGGAGCCCGCCCGCGCCGAGGTCGTCGGCGACGGCGGCGCTGAACTGACTACCGATCGCGGCGATGGTCAGCAACAGCGGCAGGACCATGGCCACGGGCCGGGTCATGCTGATGATGGCGGTGACGTCGGCGTCGAGTCCGCCGTGGAAAAGCACGGTGGCGAGACCGATGAACACCAGGTAGATCGCGCCGGAGATCAACTGGGACCACCGCATCGTCCGGACCCGCAACTCGGCCGGGTGCTCGTCTCCCAGGTAACGGGAGGTCTCGAATCCCTGGACCACGATGAGCAGCCCGAGCAGGACCCGCAGGTCGCGCTGGCTGATTTCGGAAGACACCGCCGGAAGTTGCCACTCGCCCCCGGCGAAGAGGACGATGTTGTGGACGGCCAGCGCCACGAGGAGCGCCCCGATCATGCCGAGATTCAGGCTGACCGCGTAGGTCTCGAGCTTTTCCAGCTTGTCGAGCCCCTTCCACATTCCGATTCCGCCGATCGTCACGAGAAGCAGGGTGGCGACGGCATTGGCGGCGATTTCGTCGGAAGTCGAGAGGTGCAGCGCATTGAGCAGGAAAGCGGCGAGCAGCTTGATGTAGTAGGTGACGGTGATGAAGTAGGCGCCGGCCAGGACCACGCGGGAGAGAAAGGCCAGGTCCTGGGCCGGGCCGTGACCGCGATTCTCGATGGGCTCGAAATGGCGGATGTTGAACCGGATGGCGCCGCCGACGGCGTAGGCGAGCACGAGGAGGGCCGCCATGCAGAACAGGGCGAGATTTCCCACCACCCCACCGAGCAGGGGCGCGCTGATGAGAAATCCGCTGCCCATAATCGACGCCAGCGGGGTCACCGTCGCCGCCCAGGCGTCGGACTTGGCCAACCGTCTCGAGAAAGCCAGATACCCGCCCAACAGGACGGTGACGATGATGATGACGACGTTCAGCAGCATGAGCCTCCTCCAATTCAGGCCAGAACCTGCGGGATGGCAAAGGAAGGTTTTCCCCTCTCCTCTTCGCCCGCGAAGAACAAGCTGGCGAGTTCCGTAAGATTTTGATTCAAACGAGCGTTTGACTCGGAATGCCAAGCAAGCTCTGCTCGCTGTTGTGCACGGAAAATGCTATGATTGTCCGCATCGCCGGGTCGAGTGGGCTGAACGCCTCGCTCCCCGGCGTCGTTGTTATTGAAAGGGAACGAGTTGCCTCGTCCGCACACCCATCGCCCCGATGATCCTCGTCGCCGTCAACCTGGAAGATCTGACCCAGCGGATCGTGACCGAAGTCACGACGCTGCCGGTCCGGATCGGACGTCGACCGGAACGAATCGATGACGAGGCGGTCGAATTGCTGGAGATTCCCTGGACCGATCGACTGGTGAGCCGGAACCACTGCCTCGCCATCCGGGAGGGCGAGCAGCTGATCGTCCAGCGCATGCCGGCGCTTCCCGGACGAAGCCGTCCGAACGCCTTCTATTCCAACGCCCCCGCCCGCCAGCGCCAGATCCTGGAGGAACCGCTTCGCCTGGAGCCGGGACAGGCGTTCACCATCGGGTCGCAGGGGCATTCCGCCTTTTTCTGGCTCCGCAGTCGCGAAGACCTCGAACCGGCCCTCGGCGGCTACCACGAACACCTCGAAGTCGAGAAGGAGGACTTCGCCCGAGCGCGCCCGAAATCGACCAACTACGACGAGGTCGCCCAACTCGACGAATACAGCCTGCGCCTCCAGCTCAAGCTGATCCAGCGCGACCTGCCCGAGCAGGTGCTGCGCGGCTGGACGACGGACACCGAATTGTTTACCCGGGCCGGCGCTTTCCTGGAGAGCGCCCTGCCGGGACAGAAAGGCGTCTCGGCGGCTTTCCTGGCGGTCGAAGATCTCGAGGACCGGATCAGCTTTCAACTGCTCAATCCCGATCCCCAGGTGCGGGCGGATTTCCGCCCCAGCCGGACCCTGCTGAGCCAGCTGGACCTGGAGAACCCCAGCGCCGCCGACATCCACATCTGGACTTCGGCCCAGGACGAGGCCGCATTCCGCACCCAGAGCAGCCTCGGACGCCAGATCGACTGGGTGGCGGCCATTCCCGTGGCCTCGCTGGAGGAGGGCGCCCAGATCTATCACGAGGCCGAAGGGCGCCCGGTCTATCTCTACGTGGAAACCCGCCAGAGTTTCGACGCGGCGGCGGCGGCCTTCGTCCCTTTCCTGCGACTCATCGCCTCGCTGGTGGCCAGCCTGCTCTCCGCCCGGGAGAAACAGCGAATCCAGGACCAGATGTCGGCCTACTTCTCGCCCGCCCTGCGCGAGCTGATGCAGGAAGGCGACCAGTCGGCCCTGGAGCCGGCGATGGTGGATTGCTCGGTGCTGTTCGCCGACCGGCGCGGCCATTCCCGCATCCTGGAAACGGCGCGGACCGACGAGGAAATCCTGGAACAGCTGCGCGAAAACCAGAAGGTCGTGGGACGGATCACGCAGAAGGTGTTCGATCACGAGGGCGTGATCACCGATTTCGCCGGCGACGGCGCCCTCGCCCTCTGGGGCTGGCCCACCTGGGCGGCCGGGAGCCGGAATCACCCGGAGAACGCCGTCGCCGCCGCCGAGGCCATCGTCCGGAGCCTGGCCGATCGGACCGAGTTCGAGGACGAACACAACCGGCTCATGTCGGCGGTGCGCATCGGGGTCAGCACCGGACGCATCGCCGTGGGCAAGACGGGCCCGCGCCAGCAGTGGCACATCAGCGTGTTCGGCAGCGTGGCCAATCTCGGCGCTCGCCTGGAGCGCATCGCGAAGGAATTCAAGGTGCCCATCCTCGTGTCCGGGGAAACGGTCGAGCGACTGCGCAGTCGCAAGGCTGCCGAGCCGAAGCGGCTTTTCCGAAAGTTGTGCTTTATCCGGCCCGCCGGTTTCCGGCAGAGTTATCCGATCTACGAACTGGTCCAACCCGTCGACCTCGGTGGTTCCGGCGCCACCCAGCAGGACGTATTGACGTATGAAGAAGCCCTGGGGCATTTCGTCGAACGCCGATGGGACGCCTGTATCGATCTCCTCCAAACCCTGCCCGAGAGCGACGAACCCGCCCGTTGGCTGCTAGACCGGGCCGACCTTTTCCGCCTCAGGCCACCCGAACCGGAATGGGAGGGCGAAATCGCCAGCCTGATGAAATGATCGGCGACGCTTTTTCGAACAAACCGAGCCGCCCTATTCCCGATCGCACGCATCCGTGACCGACGAGTTTCACATCAAAGACTACCAGATCCACCTGCCGCCGCTCGGTGAGGGGGCCTACGGTCGTGTCTACCGCGCCACCTATCGCGGGATCTCGGAGCGGGCGCTGAAAATCTTCCGACCCGGCGCGGTCGATCTCTCCACCATGGCGCGGGAGTTGGAGAAACTCTCCAGCGTGGCCGAGCACCACGGAATCGTGACGCTCCACGATTTCGACCTGCTCACCGATCCGCCCTACTACGCCATGGGGCTGCACGCGGACCAGAATCCCGACGGGACCTGGGAGACGCGCACGCTCGAGCGACTCTGCGGTCACGTCGATCACCGCGAGGCCTGGCGCCTGCTCAAGGAAATCGCCGATGCCCTCGCCTACCTGCACCGGAATCACATCATCCACTGCGACGTCAAGCCGAGCAACATCCTGCTCACGGACGAGACGCCGTTCCGGGTGAAGATCTGCGACTTCGGCCAGAGCCGCGGCGACGCCCTCGAAGGGTTTCAGCCCGCCGGCACCCCGCTCTACGCTAGCCCGGAGCAGCTCCGGCACCCGCGCGATTCCGCCGACGGCAAGGGTTTCCGCTGGGACGTCTACAGCTTCGGCGTCGTCGCCTACAAGCTGCTCACCGGCGAACTGCCCCGGCTCAAGGGCCTGGTGGACACCGAGCGCAAGAGCTACGACCCCGAGGCCACCATCGCCGAGACCAGCCTGGAATCGACCCTCGCGGAGAGCAAGAATTTCGACGGCGAACGCATCGCCCGGCTGACCGAGGCCGAGCCGGAAATCAAGTGGCCGGCGGGGTTGCACATTCCCCACGACCGCAAGGAACTCATCGAGCGCTGCCTGGAACTGGATCCCGCCGACCGCTTCGCCGACATGCGCGAAGTGTTTTCCGCGATGCAGGACAGCGACCAGCATCGGGTGGTGCGGCGCGCCCGCCGGCTCAACGCGCTCTTCGCCACCCTGTTGGTGGTGGCCATCTGGGCGACCGGCTTCGCTCTCATCCAGGCTCGGCGCGCGCACGACGCGTCGAAGGAGGCGATGAAGAATCGCGAGCAGGCGGAAGAACTCGTCTTCTTCATCGTCAACAAACTCAACCGGGAAGAGCTGTCCGGCCCCTCTCTCGACGAACTCTACGATCACATCGCCGACAACGCCGAGACCTACCTGGCAACCAACGTGCCCAAGACGCGACGCTCGGCGACCCTGCTGCGCATTTCCGCGAACACCGCATCGCTCCGCGGCCGGCAGGCGCTGGAGAGCGGCGACCTCGAGCTGGCGCTGGAGAAATTCAAGAACGCCTACGAGATTCGTTCCCAACTTGCCGAGAGCGCGGCCGATTTGCCCGAACTCGGCTGGCTGGCTTCCAACGACCTGATGGAAATCGGGGAAGTGCACGTCCTCCGCGAGGAGTGGACCGAGGCGCTCGACACCTACCAGCGAGCCCTCGAGTGGCGAACCCGGGACGTCGATCTGGCGAAGCCGCAACCCCTGCCCCAGCTTCGCCGGATCATCGAGACGCTGATCGCCATCGCCGGCGTCCAGGAAAAGGCCGGCGATCTCGACAAGGCCATCGCCCGCTACGAGGAGGCCACGAAGATCTACCAGACCACGGCCGACGCCCTCACCCCGACTTCGGAACCGGCACTGGGACGCGAACTGATGCCCTTGCTGTCGGGACTGGGGCGCCTCCAATACGCCAAGAACGACCTCGACGCTTCCGAGGCCACCTACAAGCGCCTGCTCGAAGCCGCCAACCAGATGCGACACGAGGACAGTCCCGAGGCCTGGCGCGCGGCGGTGGTCTGTGGAGACGCGCTCCACGCCCTCGGTGGCATCGAGACAGCCCGCAAGGATCCCGATGCCGCGCTCACCCTCTATCGCGAGGAAGTTCGCATGCGGGAAGAGATCGCCACCCAGCGTCCCTACGATCCCGACGCCAAGATCGCCCTCGCGGACGCCTACGGCGCCATCGCCCGTTCGCTCGACGTGACCCAGCCGGCCCAGCGATCGGTGGCCCTCTACCACCTCGAGCGAGCCGTAGCCCTCCTCGGAGAGCTACCGCCCGACCGGAAGAAGGAGACCGCCGTGCAGGACAAGATGCTCGCCTTCCACGACCGCATCTCGAAGATCCTGGAGATGGAAGAGTGAGGGACGATCAGTTTCCGGTGCCCGTGGCCGTGCCCGGCTCGCAGGCCGTCGAATTGCCAGACTCTCGATTCCGACGGCGCCCAGGCTCCCTGCTCGATTGAAAGGAAAGAAATTCTCCCATTTCTTTCTTTGTTCAGGGCAGAAAGAAAGCCGACTTTCATTTGGTGAAAGAAATTCGCTATTCGGAAGGATGAAATGTCTAAATTCTTTGACTGGCCCCCAGCGGAGCCCCGGCGGCGGTCGTTTCGTCTGATTGACACCGCGCGAGTCGGATGCTCTAGCCGTTTCTCTTAGTCTAGATTCAGCTCGGGACCTGCGTCGAAAATCTTGAGTTGAGTAAGATTGGAGAAAATAATCTTTGGCTTCCTCGAAACTGGCTTTCCCTTTTCATCTTCGCGTGAAATCTGGCCTTCGATTTCGCAGGGAGCAAAAAGGAGTGACTTGTATTTAACGATACTGCCAGATGCCGGGTAGCAGGTAAGGATATGGTCGAGATACCGAAAACCGATAGAGTTAGCAACTTCGTTCCCCCGGGTAACAAACCCGTCGAGCTTTACGTGATCGCCATGTTCTAACTCTGGAAAAAGGACTGTATCATCATCATCATCGTCCTCGATCACGAATATGGACCGCTGTGGAAACTCGACTATCGCCGCCTCTTCCTCGGGGTCTGGCGACAAGACAACGAGCCGCCGGTTTTCGGTGAAAATCGAAACTAGATCAGACAAACGGCCTGACGGCATTTCCAAGAATGCTCGGTAGTGATCGGTATTCACAATGATTGTTGAGCCGTCAGCATTTTCAATCTCTACATATCGATTCTCGTCTTTCCACGCCATTCTTTTTACCAAGGCTACGCTCAGCCCTCCCAAATGAACCCCTAGCCGGATTGCTGTCTTCATTCCTTTGAAGGCTTTCTCAAAAACGTCTTTGATTCCCACTCCATCGAAGTCTCTTTCGGCTAGTTTTTGTGCCGCCTTCGCCAGATATGCGGAAGCACCGATTCCGCCGGCAGTGAGTAGCCAATGCCCCACTGTTTGTGGAAGCTCGATTTCCCAAGAGCCACGATTGACTCTCACCGGCACTGGAAGATCCAAATCTGCTAGTGACGGATCGTAACGGTTTACCCACCACTTCAAAGACCCGTCAAACCCCCGAATGGCGATAATTGCCTCTGATGACGAAATGATGCCTTCGGAAAGGTCTTCTCCCTCATAACGAACAAGTCCCAATTCCTCCATAGTCTATGCGTTTTGATGCTCCTGTTTACCCGAATTGCGAAGCCGAGGTCAATCCCAATCGGTCTCGAAACTCACATGGGATTTCTCGTGCGCAATTGCTTTTGCCACGGGAGCGCGAGCGACGTGCTCGCCGAGTTTCCTTATCATGGCGCGGTAAAGTAAATGCGCACCCTTCTAGGTTGACCGTCCGGGAATCTAGCGAGCACTTGATCTCGCCGTGCCCTCCAGAATAAAGGCACCTATCGGAAGCGCTTGTCCCCGAGACCGCAAGAGGCTATCCCGTATTCATGAGCCGCGAACGTTTCGTCAAGCCCCGCGTTTTCCTGTCCCACTCGAAGAAGGATTCCGCCTTCATCGAGCGGCTAGAGCGTGCGCTTCGACTCTGCCAGATTGATCCGTGGCTCGACACGTTCGAAATCCGTCACGGCAAGCCATGGCTTGACGCGATCTTCGAAGACGGCATTCCGACTTGCGACTCGGTGCTCGTCTATTTCACCCCGCACTCTCTCGGCTCGCCCGTCGTCAAGAAAGAGCTCGACGCTGGGGTTGTCTCGCAACTCGCCGACAGTTCCGTTGCCTTGTTGCCCTACGTCGAAAACGCCGAACTGCGCAACGAAGTGCGGGCCGACATTCAGGCACTCCAGGTGCCGGAGTGGAATGAAGGTAACTTCGACGCCGTGCTTGCACAGTGCGTCGCCGAAATCTGGCGCAGCTTCCATGAGCGGCGAATCGGGCAAGCGGTCGCGGAGGAGAAGGTGAGGAGGTTGGAAGCAGAGAGGGCTCTTGGCGAAGGGGAGAGCGCCACGTTTTGCGGCCTTTCATATTCAGACCTGGCGCATCTCTTGATGGAGCGGGGGCTAATGCTTGCGCTCACTTCGGTTCGGGACTTTCTGCGGGCCAATCTCCGGGGCACCGTCGCCGAAGCGGCTGACGTTTCGAAACGAACGCATGGAGGGAGTTCGGAAGAATGGAGGGGGTATTTTGCTGAATTGGAAAATATGGGGCCACTGCGCTTGTCTCACGACCCGCCGAAGCGCTCAGGGACTTTCTCGCAAGTCCAGACTTCGCACATAGAGCTGAGCACGGACGGGAAAAGATTTTTAAATCGCTTCGACCTAGAAGTCGATAAGGGCGAGCGGTGAGTGACGCCGACGGGGTTTCCGCATACCGGCACTCGTTGACTCCATCGAGCGCCTAGGGCCAAACCTCACGACCGACGACGGGACTCGTGCCCTCGCTCATGCGGGCAAGGGTCCTCTGGCGTGTCGAGCTCAAGCTCGCGGGCGATCTTCACGTTTCGCAAGAGCGCCTCGGCGAGAAGATCGGAATACGCGACGGGCGTATTGTTGACTCGCTCGGCGCCTCGAAGGACTTCGCGAAGGTCGAGGCCCACATTCTCGGCTTCGACCAGCGCGGCGACGGTCTTGAGAAGCACGTCGTTTGCTTCACGGTCGCGCCCGTGGGCGTAGAGCTCTCGATACTCGACGAGGGGCACAACGACGCTCACGGCGCTCTCAGTGGCCTTCTCGGCTTCGAGATACTGCCAGCCACCAGCCACGCCAGCCGCCGAAGGCAAGGGCGGCGACCGCGAGAAGGGCGACGAGCTTTTTCATGCCCGCATGACCTAGCGCGAGTGTTGCGGGGCGTCAACGATCGAGAAAATTTCACTTTTTACCCGTGCCCTTTTTGGTGCATTTCGGGGCATTTTTCGTGCATTTCGGTGCATCTTGGCCTTCCCTCGGGGCCAAAAGAAACCCCTCTAACTCGTTAAGCTAGAGGGGTTTAAATTGGTTGCGGGAGCCGGATTTGAACCGACGACCTTCAGGTTATGAGCCTGACGAGCTACCAGGCTGCTCCATCCCGCGTCTGGTATCCCCGTTTCCGGGGTGAGCCGGGAACATGATGGGAGTTCCGAGATCGTGCAAGAAATTCTTTCGAATTTCCTGAGGGTTTTTGCGGGTGGCAGGGAGCCACGGCACGCGATGAGCCGAAGCCCGTTCGCGGCGGAAGCCTTGGTCGATCGCGTTCGCGCCGCCCCTCCGGGGCTCCCTGTCTTTTTGGTTCCAAGCCCCGGGGGTTCCGCTTCGCTGCACCCCCGGCTACCGTCTTGCCGCCCCTCCGGGGCTTTGCGCTGCGGTTCGCGGTTCGCGGTTCCCCCATTCGCTGATCGCTGATCGCTGATCGCTGATCGCCAGCATTCCAGCATTCCAGCATTCCAGCATTCCAGCATTCCAGCATTCCAGCATTCCAGCATTCCAGCATTCCAGCATTCCAGCAGAGAACCGGAAATCGAGAACCGCGAAGCGGGAACCCAGCCCGCGCCCGCGCCCCGTCTCCCCCGCTCCTCGGTCGCGCCATCCGATTTGGGTTGAGTGGGAAAAATTCTCTGCGAGAATCCGTAAGGTCGGATCCGTCTCCAGCGACTTGAGGGGCGATCTGAACCCAAACCATAACCTCCACATCCAAAGCAAAACCATGAAGAAAATCCTGACCACGCTCGCCTGCGCCGCAGTTGCTCTCGCCACTTCGGCCATCGGTGGTGAATACCCCGACATCAGCATCAACGAACTGAAGTCCGCCATCGAGAAGGGCGAAGTGACCGTCATCGACGTGAACGGTTCGAAGTCCTACGCCAAGGGTCACATCCCGACCGCGGTCGACTTCCGCGCCACCAAGGACCTCGCCTCCGTGCTTCCGAAGGAAAAGGACGCGCTGATCGTCGCCTACTGCGGTGGTCCCTCCTGCTCGGCCTACAAGGCCGCCGCCACCAAGGCGGAAGAGCTGGGCTACACCAACGTGAAGCACCTCTCCGCGGGCATCTCCGGCTGGCTCCAAGCCGGTGAGAAGACCGAGAAGAAGGGCTGATCGCTCTCCGCGACCTTCATTATTCTCTTTTCGAAGCGGGCGTTCCGGGTTGCCGGAGCGCCCGTTTTCGTTTCCAGCCTCGCTCTCTTCGATCACGTGCCGTCGGTCGGAGTGCCTCCGATCACGCCATTGCCGGATTTTCCCGCTTCCCCCACGGTGGGTGAATGCCGGAACCGCTCCCGATCTCGCGTCGCCGTTGCCTGCACCGAATGCTGGGCGGGCTGCCGGCGACGCTGCTGCTTTCCCCCGGCGCCTCGGTGAATGCGGAGCCGCCTCGCCGCCTCAAGATTGCCGCCTTGCTGACGGCCTTTTTCTACCGGAGCCACGCCCACGTCATCCTCGAGAACTTCCTCGTCCCCTACCTGTTCCGCGGGGAAGTGGTCGATCCGACCGGGGAATTCGAGATCGCTTCCTTCTACGTGGACCAGTTCGGCACGGCGGAAAAACCGGACCTGGCCCGCCCGGTGGCGAAACAGTTCGGGATCCCGATCTTCGATTCCATCGACGGCGCGCTGACGCTCGGCGGCGACGGACTGGCGGTCGATGCGGTGCTCCTCATCGGCGAGCACGGCACCTACCCATTCAACGAGAAAGGACAGGAACTCTATCCGAAGCAACGCTTTTTCGACGAGGTGACCCGGGTCTTCGAATCCAGCGGTCGCAGCGTCCCGGTCTACAGCGACAAGCACCTGTCGCACACCTGGGACGAAGCCGAGGGCATGGTCGAAACCGCGAAGCGCCTCGGTTTCGGGCTGATGGCGGGCAGCTCGGTCCCGCTGGCCCAGCGCATTCCTCCGCTGGAAATTCCCGCCGGATCCCGCGTCGAAGAGGCGGTCTCCATCCACGGCGGCCCCCTGGAACGCTACGGTTTTCACGGACTCGAGGTGCTGCAGTCGATGGTGGAATCCCGCCAAGGCGGCGAGACGGGGATCGAGTCGGTGCGTTACCTCGAGGGAGACGCGCTCTGGGCGGCCGCCGACGCCGGGGACTGGTCGGAATCCCTGGCCACCGAGGCGATGAAGGCGGAACTCGGCGAGGCCATGCCTCCCCTTCGCGAACTCGTCACCGAACCCGAATTCTCGCGCACCCCGCCCCACGGATTTCTCCTCCGCTACCGCGACGGCCTGAAAGGGATCGTCCTCAAGATCGGCAACAGCGACATCCGCTGGAATTTCGCCTGCCGGATCGCCGACGAGACGAACGCGAAGGCCACCCGTTTCCACGTCGGTCCCTGGCACAACCGCAATCTTTTCAAGGCACTGAGCCACGCCATCCAGGAGCATTTCCGGAAAAACCGGGCGCCGTATCCCGTCGAGCGAACGCTCCTGGTCACGGGAGCGCTCGAGGCCGCCATCGATTCCAAGATCGCCGGGGGCGCCCCGGTGATCACACCCCACCTGGACGTCGCCTATTCGCCCCGCGATTTCCGCGCCTTTCGCGAAACCGGCGAGACCTGGGAGGTCATCACCGAGGACACGGAGCAACCCGACGGCATCGAGCCGGTCGGGATCCCATGAAGCACTACCGGCCCGGATCTCAACCCATCCGATCCTTCAGCGCCGTCCACACATCGGGAAGGTCCCAATCCTTGAGCACGCCGAAGATCATGTGGGAAAGCGGCCACTCGTAGTGCTCCTCGGTGGCGATGGAATGCCAGCTCTCCAGTTTGTCGCGCAGCGTCACCGTTTTCACCCGGTCATCGAGCAGCGCGGCGAGGCCGCCCGGCAGGCAACCCCGGCCCTTGCTGGCGAGGTGGACGTTGTCCCAGCCATACTTCGCCAGGAAATCGAGCACCCGGAGCACGTCGAAGGTCTTGCCGCCGAGGTAGGGGCGATTCAGCATGTTGGCATAGGCGGCGTAGAAGTAGTCGGCGCCGTAGTAGCCGTGGGGATTGCCGCCGGCGCTCTGCGGGAGCGATTCCCCCACCCCGCGCACGTCGCAGGTGAATACGGGAACGCCTTCGCCTTCCTTCTCCATGAGTTCGCCGATCAAGGGCTCGTCGCGCAGTTCCGCATCGGATGACTGGTCACTGATCCACAGCAACACCCGCCCGTTCCCGTCCTTCGGCGCCTGGGGCGGCCGCGAGTAGAGCCGCTCGTCGCCGAGCATGGTGCAGACGGCCTGGATGCGGGGTTCGGTGTCGACGGCGTAGTTGATGTAGTAGGGCTTGGGATACTTGCGGTTGCCGCCGTAGGCGCGCAGGATGCGGACATTGGGCGGCGACTTCGGATCGCGCGTCGGCATCTTGAGCGAGGCGGCCACCGCTTCCCGAAGCGCGTCGCCTTTGGCCGGCTCGGCCTCGCGCGCCTTCTTGAGGCGCTCGGCTTTCTGTTTGGTGAAATGGAAAACGGTCCGCGAACCGAGATCCGGTCCCACCTGACCCTTCGGTGTGCACCAGAGTGTCTCGTCGGTCTCGATGGTCAACTCCGGTTCGGTCTGCGCATCGGACACGCCGGTGACGGCATTGAAGAAGCGATACATGGCCTCGCGATTCTCCTGGGTGTATCCGTGGGTGGTCGGCCCGATGTGAAGCTGGATGTTTTCCTCGGCGCCCAGCAGGCCATACACGTGGCGCAGGCGGGCGAGGGTTTCCTCGGAACCACGGGCGTCGAAGTAGTCCTTCTCCTTGGCCAGGATGATGACCGGTTTCGGCGCCATCGCCGCGAGGTAGTCGTCGTGATCGAGGCCGTAGGCCAGCGATCGCGGCGGGCATTGCTCGTTGTCCTGCGGCAGCTCGTTCTCCAGGTTGCGTCGCCAGGTGGTCACGAAGCAGGCCGGGGCGCCCATGGTCCAGCGCTGTTCCACGCCCAGGAGCCAGGTCGTCAGGGTGCCGCCACCGGAGTTGCCGGTCACGCCGACGTGCCGCGGATCGATCTCCGGCCGAGTGAGCAGGTAGTCGAGCGCGCGAATGCCGTCCCAGGCCCGCCAGGACCCGAGAAATTCGCCCACCAGCTCCTGCTGGTTACCAGCCATGTTGTGCTCGTGGGTGGTGCCGCGATAGATCAGCTTGCGTTCCTCGTCGAGATATTGCGAGCGCTCGCCCTGGCCGATGGGGTCGTAGATGAGACAGGCCGTGCCCATGCGGGCGAGGCCCTGGGCGAAACTCTGGTAGGCCTCGGCGTTCTTGCCGTTGGAGGAATGCCCGCAGGTCCCGACCACGCCGGGCACCTTGCCGCCTTTCCGGTCCTTCGGAAGGTAGAGATGGGCGGTGACATGGAACCTGGGCCGGCTCTCGAAGATCACCTTTTCCACCGTGTAGCCGTCGCGATCGAGGGTGCCGGTGACCTGGGCGTTGAGCGGTGTCTTCTTCTTCGGCATCGGGGCGAAGGCCTTGGCGATCCTGCCCTGCACGTCCTTCACATAGGCCTCGGCATCCGCCTTCGTGGCGAGGGAGTTCTTCCGCTCCAGCATTCGTTTCTCGACCGCGCGGATCTTCGCCACGTAGTATTCCTGCACCATGCGGGGAAAGCGGTTCAAGGCCGGCATCCCGGTTGCTTCCTGGGCGGTTCCAAGCCGGGAAAAACCCAGCCCGCCGAGAGCGGCGGTGCCGGCGAGGTGCATGAGGTCGCGTCGGGTCCAGATCGGGGAAAAGTCGTTCATGGAGCGAGCCTAGCGATCGACGCGCCCCGCTGTCAAAGTCCCCACCGGACGCATCCGCGCCGGAAATCGCTGACAAGCGGATTCTTCCCCGTATAGTGCCGCCAGTTTCGCCCCGGTTTCCCCTTTTCCCCAAATCTCGAAGACTCCATGAAACTCACCATCATCGGTTCCGGCTACGTCGGTCTCACCACCGGCGCCTGTTTCGCCGAAGTCGGCCACGACGTCATGTGCGTCGACAACGACCCGAGGAAGATCGAGACGCTGCTCGCCGGCGACATTCCCATCTACGAACCCGGCCTGGCCGAAATGGTGACCTCCAACGTCGGCGCCGGCCGGCTGAAGTTCACCACCGACACGCCCGAAGGAGTGCGCCACGGCGAAGTCGTCTTCATCGCCGTGCCCACTCCGCCGAACCCCGACGGATCCGTCGATCTCAAGTTCATCGAGAAGGTCGCCCGCGAGATTTCCCCGGCCATCGACGACTACAAGGTCGTGGTCGACAAGTCCACCGTGCCGGTGAAAACGGGCGAGAAGGTCGCCGAAACCATCAAGCGCTACGCGCCGGACGCCGACTTCGACGTGGTCAGCAATCCCGAGTTCCTCCGCGAGGGTTCGGCGGTGGACGATCTCATGAAGCCCGACCGCATCGTCATCGGCGCCGACAGCGACCGGGCCATGGCGGCGATGCAGAAGGTCTACGAGCCCTTCCACGCTCCGGTGCTGGCCACCGACATCGCCAGCGCCGAACTGATCAAGCACGCCGCCAACAGTTTCCTCGCCCTCAAGATCTCCTACATCAACGCCGTCTCGGCCATCTGCGAAGCGAGCGGCGCCGACGTCGAACTCGTCGCCGAAGGCATCGGGATGGACAAGCGCATCGGCCGCCAGTTCCTGAACGCAGGGCTCGGCTACGGCGGGTCCTGCTTCCCCAAGGACATCGCCGCCTTCATCGCCATCAGCGACGAACTCGGCGTGCCCTTCACCCTGCTGAAGGAGGTGGAGCGCATCAATGCCGATCAACTGGAGCGATTCCTCAAACGGCTCCGCGAAAAACTCTGGGTGCTGGAGGAGAAGAAGATCGCCGTCTGGGGCCTC
>JAUIGT010000595.1 GCA_030432615.1 Verrucomicrobiia bacterium | reverse complement strand
ACGCCGCCCGATTCCGAGCCCCCACTTCCGGGCGCCATCGCATTGTTCCTGGGACCGCTCGAGGGGCAGCGGTCCCTGGCGGAAGCGGACGAACAACTGGCGCCGGGGCGGGAGTTTCGTGGTGTCGTCTTCGCCGGCGGGCAGGATCCGGACGCCGACCTGGTTGTCCTGGGTGATCAGCTCGCCACGCAATTCCGGGAGCGTGTCGAGCCAGTCGCGTTCCTCGGCGACCGTCTGGTCGAGGAGGCGGAAAAAAGCCGCGATGGTCGATTCCAGGTCGTAGCCGGCGGCCTGGAACGTGTCCTGCCACAGGGAAATGCCGCCGAGCCCGGTCGGGGCGTCGGGACGATTGAACGCCCGGATGAGGCGGGCGGGCGCTTCCTCGCCCCAGGTATCGATGACGGCGGCGGCGAACACTTCACCGAGCGGATAGACCCATTCGGCGGCATAGTTTTCCGTCAACCGAGCGCTGCTGGCCAGTTCCTCAAACCGAATCCGTTCGCGGTCGTGGGCGGCCGCGGCGACGCGCCGGATCTGTTCCCGTTCCCCCTCGGGACGAAAGAAGCGATACTCGATCCAGGAGGCGAGCCCCTCGTGAAAGAATCGGGTGGCGTCGAATTTCTCCGAGACCCGGTTGTCGCTGAGCTGGTCGATGTAGATGTGGCAGAGTTCGTGTCCCAGTACGGCGGGAAGGCGGGCTTCGAGTCCGGGAGCATTGAGGTTCATGCGAATGCGCCCCCAGTAGGCGGTACCGGCATGGCGGGGCGAGTTGCTGGTCAGATCGACGACCAATTGTCGCCGCGGCTCGACGTCGAAGAACTCGGTGACGGTGTCGTGGACCTCGTCGGCTTCGGCGGCCAGTTCCTCCGCGGCCCTGGCCTGGTTGTTGGGATAGATGAAGACGAAGTGCTCGGTCGGCAGCCGGGTGGTTTCCCATTCGAGAAAGGCGGGCTCCGGTTCGCCGGTCATTTCCGCGGCCTCGTCCAGAGAAGTGTAGATACCGGTGGTGAACCAGGCCACCACCGCCACCACCAATCCGGTGACGAAGAGGGGAGTGGCGGCGCGTTTCCAGCCGGAGACGTCGGCGGGATGCTTGCCGAGCCGTTCGAAGGCCAGTTGACCGAGGAGGGCGAGAACGGCCGCGGCGGCGAGTTGGACGCCGGCAATTTCCCAGGGAACGACCAGGGCGCTGCCGACGACGTTGAGATCGCCGTAGATGAGCGGATCGAAACGCTCCATGCCGGGCAACCCGGTCTCCTGGAGGATCCAGGTGCCGATGAGGTAGAAGGCGGCCGCCAGCAGGCCGAAGCGTCCCCAAAAAGCCAGGGCCATCCCGATGGACAGGTAGATCGCCACCACCACCAGGTCCATCGCCAGCATCGCGGCCCAGAATTCCGGGTAGAGCGAAGGATCGTCCGAGGTCAGCGACCAGACATGGAGCGGAAGGTGAACGATCAACCCGGACAGCAGGTAGACCACGAGCACGAGGTAGCCGGCCAGCCACTTGGTCCAGTAGATCCGCGCCCTGCTCACGGGCAGGGCGTCGAGAAACTCGAGGGTGTCCTCGCTGCGCTCGCGGCCGATCAGGGTCTGGCCGATGGCGAAGCTGATGGCGAACAGGACGAAGTAGGCGAAGCCGGCATCGAAGTCGTCGAACACGTCCGCGATGGTGTGCTGGTCGGGAAACTCCGTCGCCACGGTGGCGAGCGCGTCGAGCCCGGCGAGGAGAAAGATGAGCCAGAGAAAGGGGCGCAGCGAGCGCAGTTCTTTACGGAGCAGGATCATGGCGGGGCACTCGGGGCGTCAGGGAACGATGGCGTGTTTCCAGCCGGAGACGATGCGGCAGCGCAGGTCGGGCGCGTCGGCGGCGAAGGTCCAGCAGAAGCCGGAGCCGGCGCCCCAGGTTTCCCGGAGATATCCCTCGGATGGTTCGCCGGTGGGAAGCGGGTGTCGCTTCAACAATTCCTCGGGCAGCGAGATCGCGAAAGGAGCGGTCTCGCCGTAGAGCAGCACCGGTCGCTCGAAGAAATCGTCGTCGGCCTCGGCGGGCGGGGTGAAGCGGTAGCGAACCTGGGAAGAGGTGCCGGGCTCGCCCTCGAAGCGGATTTCTCCCTCCAGCCGGGGAATGGCGGCGAGCGGTTCGGCGAGGGATTCTCGCCAGGTATCCAGTTCAGCGTTCCACGTTTCGAGAAAGTCGCTCAGTTCCCGTCCGGTGTGCCTTCGGAAACGGTGCGGCAAGGGATCGCGGAGATCTTCAAATGTGGAGACGAAATTCGGAAAGGCCGTGGTGCCGAGGATGGAACGGAGGAAATCGCGGGTCGGTTCCGGTCCGGCCTCCCGCTCGAGGGCGCGGATCATCGACCAACCCACGCCGGCGGTGATCTCGTGTCCGACGGCCTGCTGATGGGCGAACCAGCGCCGGAGATCGCGGGGATGTTCCAGTCGGCCCAGGATCTCCGTGCCGTAGAGCGCCCGCAGGAGCAGGTGGCGGTCGGTGTCCAGCGGGGCGTCCGGTTCTCCGCGGTGCGGCCAGTAGAGGGTGAAGCCGTCGATGACCCAGAAGCGATCCTCCTTCATCGCCCGGCGATGGCTGGTCGATTCGAGGACATCGCCGCTCAGGTGTTCGAGACATTTCTCGTAGCGCCATTCGGGATCGCGGTAGGCAGTGCGGAGAATGATGCCCTCGGCGTCGTCGAGCCAGCCGTATTCGAACTGGTCGGGGTCGAGGTCGGGACGCTCGATCACGAACACGGGCGGCATTTCCTGGAGTCCCAGGTAGTCCGCCATGGCATCGAGGTCGGCGGCGATGCGATTCGCCAGTTGTCGCGCCGCCGGCCCCGCGGGAGCGACGGTGACGTCCGCCAGGGTGGCGTTCTCGGCGGTGGTTCCCCCGGACAGCCGATAGGGTTCCTTGACCTTGTGCTCATCGATCACGTAGAGCGCGGCCATGATACCGAAACAGAGCGCGGTCAGGGTGATCTTGTCCCGGTAGGACATGCGCTCGCCCAGCAGACTGGACACGGAACCCTCGCGCGTGACGGCGAGGATCACGGCCAGCAGGAAAAACGCGAGCGCGAGTCCGCCGGTGATCGCGAGGGCGGTCACGGGAAAGACCTCCCGCTCGAAGGGAAAGTTGGCGCCGACCAGCTCGATGGGCGCCAGCTCGTGCAGTTCCACGTCGCGGACTCGGGTGAGCAGGGCGACACCGGCCACGATCAGCGCGTAACCGGCGAATCGGTAGCGGCCCAGGAATCCCATCCCGAAAAAGAAGCTGTAGACGAAGACCGCGTAGACCAGGTAGCGGGCGTTGAGGATGCCGACGAACCGCGGCGTGTAGACCTCGGTGCGCGCCCCCGCCACCATGGCGATCGCCAGACCGCCGGCGGCGCAGAGCAGGATCACGATCAGGCCGAGAAAATACTTCACCAGCACGATGCGCAGCCGGGGCAGCGGCAGCGACTCGAGGAAGAGCTGGGTGTGCGCGCTGTATTCGGCGACGACGAGCCGGTTGCCGAGAATGAGCGCGCTGAACGCCATCAGGAAGGCGTGCATGCGCATGGCAATGAGGTGACTGCCTCCCTGGTCCTGGATGACGGTGAACAGCAGGATCCAGGCGATTCCCAGCAGGGAAAGCACGCCGATGAGCACGAGCGCCCACCAGTGCTGAAGCAGTTCCTTGCGAATGAGCGCCGCAG
>JAUIGT010000594.1 GCA_030432615.1 Verrucomicrobiia bacterium | reverse complement strand
GGGCCGTCTTCCGGCCGCGGTGTTCGCGCGAGGAGATCGATCGCGAGTTCCGGGAGTGGCGCGAAGGTCTGCCGGAAGTCTGAAAGCCATCGCGATTCCTTGGGCCGCTTGCGGGACGGCCGCTTGCGGGACGGCCGCTTCGGGTGGACCTTTCCGGTTTCCCATGGAACTGATCGACCCAGGAGCCGCCGAGCTGGTGGGAGAATTGCGTCGCTTCGTCCGCGACGAATTCGCGGCGCAGCACTGGCAGTTCGAGAAACGGATGGCGAAGCCGGTGTCGGCGCGGATCGAGTCGGGTCATTGCCTCGGTCCGCTGAAATTCGAAGCGGTGGAGTCGCCGGGACGCTGGCTGTTTTCTCACCGGGGAAACGATTCCCGACTCCGCGAAGGCGATTTCGTGCGACTCAGTGCCGGATCGGACCTGGCCGAGTCGCTCGACGCCTGGATCTTTCGCGAGGAGGCCGACCGGGTGTGGTTGGGTCTCGACGGAGAGCCGGATCCGCGTCCTTTCCGGCTCCAGCCCGAGCCCTGGTATGCCGACGAATCGTTCGTCGATCTGGAAGGCCATTTTCTTTTCGCCCTCGATCAAGTGCTGGAAACCGAGATCGGGCAGGAACGCATCCTCCCATTGCTGGCCGACGAATCGGTGTCCGACTTTGACGAGCAGGAATTCGCCGCCGCGCTTGCCGATCTGGAGAGAGAACCGCGGGCCTGGGAGGAAGCCCAGGGTCAGGCCATCGCTGCCTGCCTGGCCGAGAACTGGTGTTACCTGGTGCAGGGGCCGCCGGGCACGGGAAAGACCCGGGTGCTGGCCGAGGTCGTGCGTCAGCTGGTGGAGCGCGGCGAGCGGGTCCTGATCTCGGGCTTTACCCATCGGGCCATCGATCACGCGCTCGCGGCGACGGCGGAGCGACTGGCGGACGGGCAGCGGGTGGCACGGTTCTCGGCCCCGGTCCATCGGCGGGCGGAGCCCTTTGATCGGTTCGAAAAGTTCTCCGACAGCCCGCTGGCGAACCTGGAAGGCGGTTGGGTGGCGGCGGCCACACCCTTCGCCTTGCGGAGCCGCCTGCCAGGAGTCGAATTCGACGCGGTGGTGCTGGACGAGGCCAGCCAGTTGACGGTGCCGTTGGCGATCATGGCCATGTTGGCGGGACGGAAATACCTGCTCTTTGGTGACCAGTGCCAGCTCGGACCCGTGATCCAGAGCCGGTCGCGGCGCGAGATTCAGGAACTTGGAATCTTTCACCGGCTCCGGAAGCGGGCGAAAGAGGGGACCATGCTCGACGTGACCTACCGACTCAACGAAGCCCTGGCGGCCTGGCCTTCGGAGAAATTCTACGGGGGCGACCTGGAGCCGGCTCCCGGGGCGGCGGGGCGGAAGCTGGACTGGCGGCGAGGCGGAGCGCGGGGTGACCGGTGGATCGAGGAAGCGCTGGACCCGGAGGCGCCGCTCGTCTGGGTCGAGTTCGATCACGCCGAGGCGCGTCTGACTTCGGCTGAGGAAGCGCATTTCGCCGCCGAACTGGTGGCCGCGCTGGAGCGCGGTGGGGTAGATCCGGACGAGATCGCCGTCATCGCTCCCTATCGACGCCAGGGGCGCATGATCCGGCGACGACTGGAAAGCCTGCGATCGAGAAAGTGGAATTGCGTCATCGATACGGTGGAGCGGATGCAGGGCCAGGAACGCGATGTGATCGTGTTGTCGCTCTGTGCCTCGGATCTGGAATTCCTGCGCCGGCAGGCCGAGTTTTTCTTCGACGAAAGGCGGCTCAACGTCTCGGTGACGCGGGCCCGGAAAAAGACCGTGATCCTGGCGTCGCGACACCTGCTCGAGTTCGATCCGCTCGACACCGACCTGGGCGAGGACATGGCCCTTTTCCGTTCCCTGCGGGAGGCAGCCCGATTGATTTCCCTGCCCGACTGTTGAATCTCTGGGGGCGGCGACCACTCGCCCTCCCCGGACGAAAACGCATCAGCCCGATGCCCACCAATCTCCAGATCAAGTGCGTGGAAACGCTGGCCCGACTCGGCGAGCACGGGATGGAGGTGTCGCGCGCCACCGGATGGGATCGCGCACCCGGGGAACCGGACGCCTTTCTCACCGACACCGAGGGAAGGGCGTGGCTGGTGAAACTCTGGGACGGCGATTCGGTGCAGCCGCGGCTTTTCGACGACGGAGCGGCGGCGCAAGGTTCGGCGATGCCGCTGGAGGAAATGATCGAAAAACTCTCGCGGTGGCGCGATGAGAAAGGCGGGGACGCGGCTTCGAGACCGGCGCTGCTGATTCTCGCGCCATCGCTGGAGGACGAAGCCTTTCGGGAAGGTCACCGCTTTGCCACCGGATCACAGGCTGTCCGGGTGCTGGGACATCGGGCCTGCGCCAAGGCCGCGCGGATGGCGGAGGCGATCGTCAGCGACGAAACCTCGAACGGCCGATTCGATCGGGAAACGCTGAACCGATGGCGGGCAACCGCCGTTCCCGAGGTGAGGATCGAGGCCCCCGCGCACCTGGAACGCCGGCGAAAGCTTCGGCCCGAATCGAAACCGGCGGCGCCGCTGCTGCTCGATTACGACCAGGAGCGCTGCGCCCGTCTCGACCTGGAACCGGTCATCGAACTCGATGAGCTGGCCGCCAATTTTCGCGTGCGACTCGTGACCGGCGTCGCCGGTTGCGGCAAGACTTTGCTGCTGTTGCATCGGGCCGCCCTGCTGATGCGGCATTTTCCCAAAGCGAAAGTGCTCCTGGTCAGTCACAATCGTCCCCTGATCGCCGATCTCGAGCGACGGCTGAAACGTTGGCGCCGAACCGAGCGAGGGCGGATCGAGTGTCGCACCTTCCTCCAATGGCTGCGCAGCGTAACGCCGCCTCGAGGGAAAGGCGACCTGCTCTACGGCTCGGACACCCGGGATTGGATCGAGAACCATCGGCGAGTCAACAGCGAGGCGGCGACCTTCGCACCGATCGAAAACTACTCGGCTACCTGGCTGGCCGAAGAGATCGCCTGGATGTTCGATCACGGGCATTTCGGCGAAGCCTACCTGGGCGTCGAGCGACGCGGTCGCGGCGTGGCCCTACAGGAATCGCAACGGCGGGCGGTGCTGGCCTTGGCTACCGCCTACCGGGAATATCTGCGTGGACACGAGCTCTCCGACTGGAGCGAGTGGCCGCTGGCGGCGTTGGAATCGTGGGAGACACGCACCGTGGCTCCGCCGCAATACGATCACATCCTCATCGATGAAGCCCAGTTCTTCGCGCCGGTCTGGTTCGATCTGCTCCGCCGCGTGCTGAGGTCCGGCGGTCACCTCTTTCTCTGCGCCGACCCTACCCAGGGTTTTCTGAAACGACGCCAGTCCTGGGCCAAGTTGGGCATCGACGTGCGCAATCGGTCGCATCGGTTGGAACGGCCCTATCGGAGCACCCGCGCCATCCTCGAGTTCGCCGAGCGCTTTTATCGAGGGCGCCTGCCGGACGATGACGAGCCGCTCGAATAGCTGACCTCGACACCGAGCCATTTGTAGCGGCCCGGGCCGAGCTTGCGCCCTTCGTCGTCACGGATCTCGATCTCGACGGTCGGCAAGGGACGCCCGAGCGACGTGAGCCGGCGACGGACGTCCGGATCCTCGCTGGCGAGGGCCGCGCGGTGGTCGTCGGGGCCGAGCAAGGTGATGGTGGAGCTCGTCTCGGTCAGGCCGTAGG
>JAUIGT010000593.1 GCA_030432615.1 Verrucomicrobiia bacterium | reverse complement strand
CCAGGACCACGTGATCGACCTCGTCGAAGATCGGCGCCACCCAATCGGCGACCAGTTCCGCGTTCTCCGACACGCCTCCCCGCGGCGGGGTATCGATGAAATGGGTGGCGAACCCCATGGCCTCGGACCGTTTCGCCGCCTCCCGCAGGCAGGCCCGGGTCCGGGAGGGACCGCCGAAACCGGTCCGGGTGCCGGGCACGATGACCAGGGCGACGCGCCGGCGCTCGGTCGTCGAGAGGGCGGCGAAGGAATCCGGCAGCACCAGGGAATCGTCGGCGGTCGTGCGGATGACGCGCCGTTCGAGTTCGCCGTCGCTTTCGTCCATTCCGGCGAGTTGCTCGGTCACGAACCGCCGCGCCGCCGGCAGCCCGTGTTCGCGGGTCTCCCGCCGCGCCTCGCGCAGCAGGGTGCTCGCGCCCTCGACGGCGGCGTCGCCGTAGTCGGACCGCACGAGCGAGCAACTCGTCGACAGGAACGCGGCCGCCGCCAGCAGCGCCGGGAACCGGCAGAGCGGGCGGCCATTCCCGGAACCGAAGCTCTTCCCCATGAACGGCATGATCGGGAATATGAGCGGCATTCACGCCGGAAGACCAATGGAAAATCGGACACCGCCCGGCGCCCAACGCATTTGACAGCCCCGGTCACCGTCGGGTTGAGTGACGCCCCACCGAAGCCCCTCGTTTTTCTCCTCTTTCCAATCATGACCGCTGCCTCCGATACCCCGGCCTACCAGAAACTGCTCGATCTCTCCCGCGAACTGGCGCTGCTCCAGGATACCGAGGCGCTCCTCAGTTGGGACCAGGAAACGCAACTGCCACGCGGCGGCGTGGCCTGGCGCGCGGAACAGATGGCCTGGCTGGGCGGCGAGATTCACCGACGATTCACCCGCGAGGAAGTCGGCGAGTGGATCGCGGCCTGCGAGGAGGCCGGTTTCGCCGAGGATTCCGACGAGGACGCCAACGTCCGCGAGTGGCGCCACGGCTTCGACCGCGCCACCAGGTTGCCGTCGTCGCTGGTGGAGGAATTCGAGAAGACCCGCGCGCTCGCCAAGTCGGCCTGGGCGGAGGCCCGCCAGGCCTCGGACTTTTCCGCGTTCGCTCCGCACCTGGAAACACTGGTCGATCTCAGCCGCCAGCGCGCCGAGAACTGGGGCTACGAGGACTGCCTCTACGACGCGCTCATCGACGACTTCGAACGCGGCGCGCGATCGGCCGAGTTGAAGACACTGTTCGACGGCCTCCGGCCGGAACTGGTCGCCATCGCCGACGAGGCCCTCTCCCGGGAACCGTTCGACACCGCCAGGCTCGCCGGCGACTACCCGGAAGCCAGCCAACAGGCGTTCAATCGCGAGGTCGCCGAGGCCGTCGGGTTCGATTTCAGCGCGGGCCGGATCGACACCGCCGTGCATCCTTTCTGCACCGGGCTCGGTCCGCGGGACACGCGGCTGACGACCCGCTATGACGAGAGCGATTTCCGCAGTTCCCTCTACGGCGTGCTCCACGAGGCCGGGCACGGGCTCTACGACCAGGGGCTGCGGGAAGACTGCCACGGACAACCCGTCGGCCGCGCCGTCTCCCTCGGCGTCCACGAATCGCAGTCGCGTCTCTGGGAAAACCACGTCGGCCGCAGCCGGGCCTTCTGGGAGCGATGGCTGCCTCGCGCCATCCATTACTTCCCCCACCTGGAGGGCCTGACGGCCGAGGAAATGACCCGCGCCTGCAACCAGGCGGAGCGTTCCTTCATCCGGGTCGAGGCCGACGAGGTCACCTACGACCTCCACATCATGCTGCGTTTCGAGATCGAGACCGCCGTCTTCGGCGGGGACCTCGCCATCGCCGACATTCCGGGCGAGTGGAACCGACGCTTCGAGGACCTGCTCGGGCTGAAGGTCGATCGCGACGCCAACGGCTGCCTCCAGGACATCCACTGGAGTCTCGGCATCTTCGGCTACTTCCCCACCTACAGCCTCGGAAATCTCAACGCCTCCCATCTCCACGCCGCCGCGCTCGCCCAGCAACCGGAGATCGAGACCCAGCTCGCCGCCGGCGACTACTCCGGACTCCTCGGCTGGATGCGGGAGAAGATCCATCGTCCCGGCAGTCGCTACCTGCCCCGCGATCTCGTCACCCGAGCCGCCGGCGCTCCGGCCACGCCCGAGGCGCACCTGGCCCACCTCCGCGGCCGCTATCTCGGCGCGTGAAGCGAGCGTCTTCCGCCCGGGAAAAACCAAAGGCTGATTCCACCCTGTTTTCCTCCTGAATCGTCAGGTTTTTTCTCGGATTTGGTATGAAATCCCGATTTCAGCCGTTGTGAATGCGAACCCCACCCCGTGCGATTCCCGACCTCCGGGAATCTTCCCCCTGCTCATGCCCCTGCTCCGCAAAATTTCCTCGCCCCTCTTTTTTCCCCTCTTCGGAGTCCTGCTCTTCGCCGCCTGCGGTGAGACGGACAAGACCGACGCCGGCTCCGGCTCCAGCGCCACGTCCGCGGTGAGCGAGCCGCCTGAGGACGATTTTTCCCGGGAAGTCGAAAGCTTCACCGGCGGCCACACCAAGGTGGTCTGGTCCCGCTACCTCGGGAACGGCAGCGACGTCTTCGCCAACTACGACAAGCTCCAGCTCTGGGGATTCGATTCCCGCGACGGGCTCGGCATCCGGCCCATCCTGGAGGAGGAATCGAACTACGCCCGCCCCATGGTGACCCCCGACGGGAGCGCCATCGTTTTCACCCACAAGAACACCACCCGCGGCGACAAGGGCGAGAAGCGCTTCGCCCCCGTCAGCTGGCGGGTCGATTGGGACGGCGAAAACCTGACCGAACTCGGACCCGGCCACGCCCTCGACGTCTGGCGCGATCCGAAGACCGGCACCGACTGGGTCTACGTCATCGACCTCAAGCCGACGGAACGCTCCAGCATCAGCGGACGCAAGCTGGAGCGCTTCCCGCTCGACGATCCCGGAAAGCGGGAGGAAGTCTGGAGCGAAACCCGGATCAGTGCCGACAACTTCCAGCTCTCCGCCGGCGGCAAGCGCGCCTCCTTTCTCTTTCCCTGGCCGCACGCCGGCACCCTGGACCTGGAGACGATGACCCAGAAGCAGTACCAGAACGGTTGCTGGCCCTCGATGGCGCCCGACGACAGCCACCACGTCTGGGTTTTCGACGGCGCCCACAAGAATCTCTGCCTGTTCACCGAGGGCAGTACCAAGCCCTGGCACGTGCCCGTCAACAACGCGCCCGGCGTGGGCGGAGCCGAGGTCTATCACCCGCGTTGGAGCAATCACGTCCGCTACATGGCCATGACCGGTCCCTACCGCGGGGAAACCGTGACCCGCTCCGATTCGGACGAGGTCGAAGTGTATCTCGGGAAGTTTTCTCCCGACCTCAAGGAGATGGCGGAGTGGTTCCAGCTCACCGACGACGACCAGGGCGACATGTTTCCCGATCTCTGGATCGCCGGTGGCGAACTGGCGAAGCTGGAAACCAGCGGGACCGGTGCTCCCTCCACGGCTGCCACGGCCGATGCCGCATCCGCAGACCCCGCCGCCCAACCGGAAGGGCGGCCGCCCGTCCGCTTTGCCCAATCGGGCGACGGGGCGCTGATCGCCCATGCGCACCATGGAAACGGCCCGCCCCTGATGCGGGCCAGCCATTGGCTGTCGCATCTGGAATTGGACTGGGAAAGCCCGGTCTGGCAACC
>JAUIGT010000592.1 GCA_030432615.1 Verrucomicrobiia bacterium | reverse complement strand
AAACTTGCAAGTCCCGAGCGTTGCCGTTTATCCGCCGCTCAGAATCGAGCGCAACTGTCGCTGGAGCCGCTCCTCGTTCGAGTCCACCGGCGAAGCAGCGGCGGGGAGTTCCCGCAGCGATCCCGGTACCGCCTGAAGTGGCGTCGCCTTCAACGCTGGAGGCGTGTAGAAGGTGACCGGAATGTTCTTGGAAGGCATCACATTCACCGTGGCCAGTTCCTGTCCGGCCGAGTGGGCATGGGAGATGATCCAACGCAGGTCCTGGAGTCCCCGGTCGATCTCCTTGAGACCGAAAGTCACTTCCATGAGCGTGTTGTAGCGGCACGTGAGCGAGTAGGGATTGCGCACCCGGACCTCCTCGATCTGCAATCCGTCGTCGGCGAACAGCCGATTGCTCTCCTTCACCAGCCGGATGGCTTCCTTGATGACATCGGAATCCAGCTGCGCCCCTTCCGAGGGCATCGGCAGGTGATAGGTCTCGATGACCGGCAGATCGAGAAAACGCTTCAGCAGTTTCTGGCAGCGAAAGACCTCCCCATGTTCGTCGATCAGGAACCCCCGCGCCGTGTTTCGCGGCCGGACTCCCTGGGGGGGGCACGAAAGCCACGCCAGGGGCACCCGTTCCTCGATCTTCACTTGAAGCAGGTCCGGCAGTTCCCGGTTGATCTCCACCGACGTCACCATCGGCAGCTCCGCCAACCGCTCCCGTACCGCTTTCAGGTCGATGGTCATGAGATTCATGCCCAGTTCCACCCGGGCGGCCGAAGCCACATCGGCTTCGGAGAGAATCCCGTCCGTTTGCACCATGAACCGGTTGAGCCGGAACTCTGAATTCTCATAAAAGGCCTGCCGGTAGGCCCAGCGCACCAGCGCACTCACGGTCAGTAGCGTGAGCAGGATGGCGGATACCTTGATGATCATGGCCCGGCGCCGGCAAAGACGAATCCGCCTCCCGCGCCGTGAATTCAGCTTCACATCGAGCTGATGGAGTTCCAACCGCTTGGCCCGCGGACGGATTCGCCGGTTCACGAAGGAACGGTGAGCAAAGAGCCGGCGTCGTTTTTTGTTTCGCATTAACTGAAATTAAGCGAAACCGTAATAATTTTCAAACAAAGAGTCGCATAATCGACACCGGCCGCCGCAGCCGCCTTGGGCAAGAGGCTGCTCTCGGTCATTCCCGGGATCGTGTTCACCTCCAGGACGAACGGTTCCTGGTCGCTCTCCCTCAGGAGGAGATCGACCCGGGAATAGACTTCCACGCCCAGCGAGCGATGTGCGCGCAACGCCATCTCCTGCACCGCTTGCGTGATCTCGGGCCTCAAATCGGCGGGGCAGAAATAGTCGGTGCCCCCTTCCCCGGTCATCCACGGATACTTGTTCTTGATGTCGTAGAATCCGGAGCGCGGTTGGATGTGAATCACCGGCAACGCCTCGTCCCCCAACACCCCGACGGTGAGTTCCTTTCCGGAGATGAATTCCTCCACCAGCAGATCGGCACTGAACTTCGCCGCGTCCTCGACCGCGGCTTCCCACTCGCCCGCTTCCCGCACGATGTGAACGCCGACACTGCTGCCCTCGCGCGGGGGCTTCACCACGCAGGGAAAGTTCATCGTCGATCCCGCCGCCAGGGCCTCGTCCCGACTCATGACCCATTCGCCCGGCGTCTGCACTTCCGCTCTTCGGAATGCCTCCTTGCTGGCGATCTTGTCGAACGCCAGCCGCGAACTCGCTTCCCGGGCCCCGGTGTAGGGGATCCCGCGCCGCTCCAACTCCGCCTGGAGATCACCGTCCTCGCCGTAGGTGCCGTGGATCACGTTGAAGGCGATGTCGGCGTCTTCCGGCAGGGAAAAGTTCGCGTCCTTTACATCCACGAGCGTGACTTTCCCCACCTTCCCTTCCAGCGCCCCGACCACGCCTTTCGCCGAATTGAGCGAGACCTCGCGCTCCGATCCCGGCCCGCCCGCAAGCACGGCCACATGCAGTTGGGAAAAGTTCGGGGGGGAAGAAGTAGATTCGGTGGCGTCGGACATTTCGATCGGGCAGGTGAGAGAAAGAGCGGGGTGGCACTGGCGGCACCGCCTCCTATTCAGTCAGCGATGCACGCACGTTGCGCACCTTTCCCATAAAAACGTTTCCTTTTCCGGTCTTTTTTCAACGCTCACGACATCAGGTCGAGCAAAGCCGGAAACTCCGCCCGCCAGTCCCGGACCACCGCCGGATCGATCCGCGCTTCGAGGATTCCCTCCCGTTCCCCGGCATCGGCCACCATGTCTCCGTGGGGATCGAAGACCACGCTGCGGCCGGGATAGGCGTGATTCGGATCCTCGCCCGCGCGATTGATCCCGATCACGTAGGCCAGGTTCTCGATCGCCCGCGCCCGGAGCAAGGCGAGCCAATGCTCGACCCGGACCGCCGGCCAACTGGCGATGACCACGAACACTTCCGCCCCGCCCTCCGACACACCGCGTCGGAAAAGCTCGGGAAAGCGCAGGTCGTAGCAGATCAGCGGGCAGATCTTCATCCCGCCCCACTCGAAGGTGACCACGTCCCAGCCGCGCTCGAAGTGATCGAACTCCCGCGTGTAGCGAAAGGTTCGGATCTTCTGGTAGCGAGCCAGTGGATCACCCTCCGGCGAAAAAGCCCGCAGTTCGTTCCGCCCCCACCCGGGTCGAATTTCGGAATGTGTCACCACCCCGCCGATCACCGCGCTTTCCCTCTCCGCCGCGATCCGCTTCATGAACTCCACCGACGGCAAGGCGTCCGGCTCCGCAATGGCCGCCACGTTCATGCTGAACCCGGTGGCGAACATTTCCGGCAGCACGATCAGCGAACCGTTCGGGATTTCCGGGGCGGCGTTTTCGAGCAACGACCGCACCTTTCCGAAGTTGGCCTCGCGATCCTCCCAGGCGATGTCGTATTGGCAGCCGTATACCGTAAACATGGTTCCAGTCTAGCGTCACCAACCGGAAATTCCCGGGAAAAGTCCGAACGTTCTCGTCGTCGAACAGTCTGAAGAGACGACGGCGATGCCGGACTCCCCGGTTGACTCCCCGCCACAACCGGAGACAGTGGGAGCTCCCGCCGCCGGCCTGTACCTTCTCCCTCCACCATGCGTTCGCTGCTTCGCTCCAAGATCCACCTCGCCACCGTGACCGAGGCGAATCCCGACTACGTCGGCAGCATCACCATCGATCGCGATCTCATCGACGCCGTCGGCCTCTGGCCCGGCGAGAAGGTCCTCGTCGCCAGCAACACCACCGGCGCGCGCCTGGAAACCTACGTTCTCGAGGGCGAACGCGGCTCGGGCGTGATCGGCATCAATGGCGCCGCCGCCCACCTCATCAACGCCGGCGAAAAGGTCATCATCATGGGCTTCGAACTCTGCGAGAAACCGGTCGAGCCCAAGGTCATCCTCGTCGACGGCGAAAACCGCATCATCGACTACCTCCACGAGAAAGCCGGCGAGGCGATCTCGGTCGGGTGAGTCAACCCGGGCTCTCCATCGCCATTCTCAACCAGGCCTTGGCGTAGCGCCACTTCCTCAGCAGCGAACTCTCGGAGGTTTCCAGCAGTTCGGCGATCTCCGCCCAGGTGATCCCGACGAAATAGCGGAGCCGCACGATTTCCGCCAGCTCCGGTTTTTCGGAAGCCATCCGCTCCAGGGCGTCGCTCAATTCCAGCACCTCGTCGTCCTCGCAG
>JAUIGT010000591.1 GCA_030432615.1 Verrucomicrobiia bacterium | reverse complement strand
CCGGGGCGATCCCCGAAATCTCCACGATCTCTCCGATCTCCTCCAGGTCGGCCTCCGTATCGACCACGAACTTGAAATCCGCCTTTCCCGTCGCCGCCAATCCGCGCAGGATCTCCGCGCGAAGACGCAGTTCGCGGGAGACGCCCGAGTTGCCCAGCTTCGGTGAGACGTTGAGCTGATCCACGGCGGCGAGAAAGGCCTCCCCCGGCAGGCGCGTGCCGTTGGTCTCGATCTCGAAATGGCAACGCGCACCGCTCCGGTCTTGCAGTCGAGTCATCAGCGCCACCCAGTCGGTCTCGTGGAGCAGCGGTTCTCCACCGGTGAAAACGTAGTTCGGGCACGCAAAGGCGCCCGCCTTTTCCGCGACCGCCTCCACCGGGAGATCCACGATCTGTTCCTCGCGCCGGTATTTTTCGTAGCCCGACTCACCGTCGCGATCGTGGGCGAAAGGCGTCCCTTCCCAGTTCCAGGTGTAGTCGGTGTCGCACCAGCGGCAGTGGAGGTTGCAGAGCGAACTACGGATGAACACGCTCGGCAGGCCGGCGTTCCGCCCCTCCCCCTGGACGGTGAAGAAGATCTCCGGCTCCCCGTCCGGCATCCGCGCCAGTTTCATCGCAGGGCGGCGGCGATCTGCTCTTCCTCGGCGGCGATCAGGCCGGGCAGCCGGTTCAGTTCCTCCACGAACCAGCGCCGGTTGGCGTCCCGATGGTCGCGGCTGCTCGGGACGTGCTGGCGATCGCCGAAGAGAAAGGCCCAGTTGGTCGGCCGATAATACTGATGCCAGAGCTGGTTCTTCGCGATCACATGCCGACGGATGAGGGCGTCCCGCTCGGGATCGGTTTCCGGGGCCGGCTCCAGTTCCAAGGCATCGGCCAGCGCCAGGGCCAGGCGTTCCTGGCCTTCGGAGGTGAGGTCGATCCCGGTCCGGGACAGGAGATCGGCGGGTTCCGCCTGGAGCGGATGAAACAGGTCGGCGAACAGGAAACCGCGTGCCTTCGCGAGGTCACGAATCGCTTCCACGTACTTTTCCAGAACCTCGTTGCGCGCCTCCATTTCATCGGCCGCCGGGCCCGTGGCAAAAAACGGCTCCGGCGCCACCAGCACGATCCGCCGGGAAAACTTCGACAACGCATCGAGCAGTCGGCCATAGGCATCCCGAAACTCCGGCAACGCTTCAGTCCCCTCCAGCGATTCCATCTTGCCGAAACGCAGCAGGAGAATTCCCGGCTCCAGGCGCGCCCGCTGATCGGGCACGCTTCCCTCGCGGGTATCCCCGGTCTCGGTGTAGAAAAACATCGGCCGCTGCTGGCGATACACCGTGTCGGCCTGCCAGGCGATGTTCCGCACCTCGAGCCCGAGATCGGGGAATTGCCGATGCAATCGCGTCTCGAAGAATCCGGCGTGCTGCATATCGAACACCACCGAACCTCCCATCAACGCGATCGTTTCCCCCGGCTTCGGTTGAAACGCCGGAGGATCGCCCCAGGTCGGCACCTCGCCCGAAGGCGGCGGAGAAAAATGCCGCGCCAGGGCCAGCGAATCATCCTGCTCCGACGGATCCGCCGCCCCGGCGGGAGACACGGCCAGACCGATCACCATTGCGAGGAAGTGGCAACGAGTCGGGTTCGAGCGATTTCGAATTCGGAAAAAACTCATGGGGAAAGGGATTCTATCTCACGAGAAAGGTTCTCGCGCGCCCTCTTTTCATAGCGCGCTCTCCCGCCCGCTGTCGAGTAGATCGCCGGGCGATCGAGGAAACTCCGCAAGACACGCGCCCGTTCCCGTCGATAGATCGGCTCCGGCACGTGGACATACTCGCAGCGAATGGCCCGCGCGTAGGCCTCGTAATCGTCCCGCTCGCTCCCCAGTACCGCCAGGTCCAGATCCACCATCAACCGTTCGACCTCTCCGTCCGGGATCTCCTCGTGACGGGTCGCCAGGATGAGCCGAACCACCTTCCGGATTCGCTCATCTCCCCACATGCCCTTCCTCAACCAGCACTCGGCCTCTGCCGCGCTCCGCGCTTCGTTGTCGGACGCCCGGGGGTCATAGACCAGGTCGTGAAACCAGAGAGCGGCCTCCAGGGTCTCTCGATCCTCCTCGGAAAGTTCGGGTTCCTCCACTTCATCCAGCGCTTCCAGGACGGCGGTGACATGTCCGAGGGTGTGGTAGTGCCTTCCGGGACTTTCGTAACCTCGATGCAACGCCTCCCAGGCGAGCGCCGAATCCCGCTCCGAAAGCCCCATTCTTCCAGTCATGCGTTTCCAACGCGATTCCATGACTGTCTCTCGTAACCGCAAGTGGCGACTCCCGGCAACCGCAGGACGAGTCATACCCGCGGCGAAATTTGCGGCGACCTTCCAAAGTTCTTCGACCATCCCACGTCTCTCGTCATCCCGAGGAACGAAGTGCATTCGAAGTCTGGTCGGTGGACGATACGTCGCCCGGCGCTCGCGCTGATGCGGGCGTGGCGGGAGCATGATCAAGCGTCGAGGATGAGGGAACCTTGTTCCTGCTATCGTGAGATCCCTCGGCTCGCGGGCTCGCTCGGGATGACAAGAGAGTGCGTCATCCCGATTCGAAAAACAGCCTGTTGTCTGCGATCCGCGAGACGCCGCCTTTGGAAGTCCCCTTCCTCCCCTGTCATCCCGAGCGAAGCCGAGGGATCTCACGACCGCCGGAAAGAGGTTCCCTTTTCCCGGCCCACCCCGAGTTCCCCTTGCGCTGCCCGAACCCGCGCGAGCGCCAAGCAAAGGCGAAATCCGCACCGCCAATACCGGTCCGGCCCTTACGCCCCCATCCATCGATGCCCGGGAACCGCCATGCTTCCCTCTCCGCATTCGCGCCCATCCATGTCCATTCGCGGTCCCCTCGATCGCGACGCTTTTTCGAGTGGAAATCCGTTCCCGTTCCCGCACATTGCCGGCGATGAAACCGATCCAAACCCTCCTCGCCATCGCCGTCGTCACGGCATTCTCTCTCTCCTGCAGCCAGGCCGATCCGCTCGAAGTCGGGGCCGACGCCCCCAAGGTCAAGACCACCGACCAGAACGGCAAGGAAGTCGATCTCGGCAAGGAACTCGCCGAAGGCACCAGCCTCGTCTACTTCTACCCCAAGGCCGACACCCCCGGCTGCACCAAGCAGGCCTGCAACCTCCGCGACGAGTTCGAGGCGGTGAAGGAAGCCGGGATCAAGGTCTTCGGCGTCAGCGCCGATACCGAGGAGGACCAGAAGAAGTTCGCCGAAAAATACGACCTGCCCTTCACCCTGCTCGCCGACAAGAAAGGCGAAGTGATCAAGGCCTTCGGCGTTCCCACTCGCGGTCCCGGCTTCGCCTCCCGCCAGAGTTTCCTGGTGCGCGATGGCAAGATCATCTGGCGCGACCTCAAGGCCACCCCGACCACCCAGGCCGAGGACGCCATCGCCGCCGCCAAGGCCAACTGAGACGTTCACCCACTTTTCTCGAAACCAACGCGAACTTCGGCGCCGCCGGAGTTCGCGTTTTTCTTTGTCGCTCGACCCAACAGGGTCAGGTCTTCCACCCAACAGGGTCGAATCGACCCATCTCATACCATTTCCGAGAAAAAACCTGACGATTTCCGGAGGCGGTTTTTCTCGGGGCGAGGCACGAGGAGGACGCGATGCGGGCATCGCAACCGACGAGCAACGAAGCAACCGGGGAGAACCGACCCGAATCTC
>JAUIGT010000590.1 GCA_030432615.1 Verrucomicrobiia bacterium | reverse complement strand
GGATTCCACCACGGATCGACGTGGATCACGGTGTCGGCGGCGGTGAGGTTGAGGCCGACACCGCCGGCCTTGAGGCTGATGAGGAAGACGGGAATGTCGTCGCTTTCCTGGAAGCGCTTCACGACTTCGCCACGATTCCGGGTCGAGCCGTCGAGGTAGGCCGATTTCCAGCCGCGCTCGGCGAGCATGGGAACCAGCACCTGGAGCATCTCGACGAACTGGCTGAAAACGAGCACCCGGTGGCCGCCTTCGACGGCGTCCGAGATCAGCTCCTCGACGGTGTCCATCTTCACCGAGCCATCGTCGGGGTTCACATCGGGTAGTCCGAGGAGTCGCAGATCACAGCAGGCCTGGCGGAGTCGCAGCAGGGCGGTCAGGGCGATCATGCGCTTGCGCCCGCCCTCGGCGTCGAGCACGGCGCTGCGGCTCTCGCGGACGAGTTGGTCGTAGACGGCGCGCTGTTCGTCGCGGAGTTCGCAGTAGACCACCTGCTCGATCTTGTCGGGCAGGTCGCGGGCGACCTCGGTCTTGAGACGGCGGAGGACGACCGGCTTGAGGCGACGGGCGAGGCGACGCTGGACGCCGGGGGCGTTGCCGGAGGCGATCGGTTTCTCGAAGCGTTCCGCAAACTCCTTGCGCGGTCCCAGGTAACCGGGCAGGGCGAACTGGGCGATGGACCAGAGATCGCGAACCGAGTTCTCGATCGGGGTGCCGGTGAGGGCGAAGCGATGCCGAGCCTTGAGGGCGTGGGCCGCTTTGGAAACCTGGGCGTCGGGATTCTTGATGTGCTGGGCCTCGTCGAGAATGGCGACGCCGAACTCGCGGTCACGATAGGCGTCGGCATCGATCCGGAGCAGGGCGTGGCTGGTGACGAAGAGGTCGGCATCCCCGTTGGCAGCGAAGATCTCGTGACGGTCGGGACCCTGGAGGGCGACCGCCTTCAGTTCGGGCACGAATTTCTCCGCCTCCGCCATCCAGTTGAAGACCAGCGACGAGGGACACACGACCAGCGCGGGACCGGAATCGCGAAGGGAGCGGATCACCACGAGGGCCTGGAGCGTCTTCCCGAGGCCCATGTCGTCGGCGAGGATGCCGCCCATCCCGCGCGCGGCGAGGGACTGCATCCAGTCGATCCCTTCGCGTTGGTAGGGGCGGAGGATCTGCTCGAGCGATTCCGGAATGTCGGCGAACTCGACGGCGCCGGCATCCCTTCTCCAGGGCGCCTCGCCCCGCACGCCGATGCCGGTTTCGACGGCGGTCTGCTGGAGGTAGCCGGCATGTTGGGCGCCGACTTTGAAGATGCCGGGACGATCCTGGGTGGCGTCGAGATCGGTGATGGCCTCGCTGAGATCATCGACGAGGTCGGGATCGAGCACCGCGATCCTGCCGCCCTTGACCGGCTGGCTGTGCTGACCCTTCTGGAGCAGGCGCTGGATCTCCTCGCGGGAAAAGCGGCCGCCGGAGGGCGTGTCGAACTCCAGTTCCATCGAGAACCAGTTTTCGCCCGAGCTGGTGAATTCGAAATTCGCCGAGACAGGTTCGACCTGGTTGGCGGCGTGCTCGAAACGCTGCCCGGTGGTGATTTTCCACGCCGCATCGAGCTTCGGAAAGCCGTGAGCGAAGAAACGGAGAATGGCGTCCTTGTCCTTGAGAACGAAGGCGCCTTTCGCATTCGGGCCGACGAACCCGTGCCGGGCCAACTGTTCGACAGCGGAGCGTTCGGCGGCGAGGTCGGGAACCAGCAGGCGATCGGGATCGTCAGGATCGGAGAGAAAGCCGCTCGTCTCCGCGCCGGCCGGTTTTCGCGGGCGATCACTGTAGCGGAAGTAGAGCGTGGCCTCGAGGTGATTGAGCGAGCCTTCCAGGTCGAGTTCCACGGCCGGCGCGACCGTTTTCGGGAGGCGGGTCTCGGTTTCCTCGGGGAGCTCGAAAACCTCGCCCAGCACGCCGAGGACCGCCGAGGCGGTGGCCGGTTCCAGTTTCATGCCGGCCGGGGAGAATATCGTTCGCAGCCCGGTGGGCAGGCCCGGGGCGACGGGACGAAAGGTCGCCTTGTCTTCGAGGACCCAGGATTGGTTATCATCGATCAACGGCACCACCGAAGCCGGCCACTCGATCTTCAGGCTGCCCTTCGAGAAACCCAGGGCCGGGCGAAGCGGGGAAAACGCGACGCGGGCAGCTTGCTTCTTGCCGAAGGTGACCCGGGGATGGCCGGCGAGGGACTCGAGCAGCGCCAGGAAATCCGACCGCCCGACCTGCATCATCCCGGGCACCTGTTCCGGGGAGATGGCTTGCAGGGCGCGGTAGAGAACGACATCGCGCGGACCGAGGAACAGCGTTCCGTCGGCCATCCTGGTGGCACCGAGGAGGGAGCGAGGCTTCCCATCGATCTCGATCTCGATGCCCACCGTGAGCCGTCCCTTTTCCCAGGCGCCGGCGACGTTGGGAGCGAGGACGACGAAGAGTTGCGCCGAAACGGCCGCGGGATCGTCGGGCCGCTCGGTGATCTTCGGCCAGTCCGGGCTGAGCTTCGGTTTGGGAAGGGAGGCGATCGCGCCGCCTGGTCCCGAATCGCTCGTTGCGGGAGGGGCCTCGGGTTTTTCCACCGGGTCGATCACCTGCAGGGCCACGGCCAGGGCATGGGCACAGACGGCCCCGTCGCGTTTTGCGAGCGGGCAGGTGCAGTGATTGTCCCACCAGGTGCGGGTGCGGATATCGACGCGAACCTTACGGGTTTGGCCCTTGGTGAAAACGAGTCCCTCCAGCTTGCCGCCCCGATAGCTCGCTTCCTCGACCGCGCCGGCGGAGTGGAGGGAGCGCGCCTCCTTCATCTCCCGCCAGCCGCCCGTGTCCATGAGCAGCTTGGTGGTCAATACGACGGGTTCGGGCATGGATAGGAAGATGAATGAAACGGGAAGTGAAACTGGCTTAGTGGTCTCAGGAGACTCACCGTTTGCGAAGTATCAAGTTGGTACATGCCCAGGCGAGGGCTCCGAGGGCTACGATCGTCGCCAGCGCCGAGTTCAAGGTAGCCCACTCGATCTTCAAGTCAGGACCACTACGGCGACCGAAGAGTGATTCTCTCCAGGGGGCGGAAGCGGGATGGGAATAGGGAATTGTTTGCCTGGAGATCAACCTTTGTGAGTTGAGGTGGGGCAAGGAAGAGAACTCCAGTGATCCCTGGTAGGAGCCGATCACCCATGTCCCCGGTTCTCCCAACTTTTTTACGAAGAAATAGTCGCCAGTCTTGAGACTTCGGTGGGAAAGGAAGAAGGCTGGAAGTAGGAAGATTGCCAGGAACAACAAGGGAGCGATGCGCCCGAACAGCTTCCCCTTTCCCTGCATTTTCAGGCAACGGATGATCGGTCAGGCGCCCGGTTTCGGCGCCGGCTTGCGGACTTCCTTCTGCCACTCCTCCGGCTTTTCCGCCATGTCGCTGTCGTCGTCATACTTCTCGATCAGTTCCTCGAGCTTCTCCTTCATCATGGCGACCTCGTCGGCGTAGTAGGGATTGTCGTACTGGTTCATCAGCTCGTCGGGATCGACCTCGAGATCGTAGAATTCCCACTCATCGCCGAACTGGTAGAAGTGCATCAGCTTGTAGCGGTCGGTGCGGACGCCGTTGTGGCGCGGGACCATGTGGACGCTGGGATACTCGTAGTAGTGGTAGTAGATGGCGTCGCGAAGCGGGCCTTCCTGC
>JAUIGT010000589.1 GCA_030432615.1 Verrucomicrobiia bacterium | reverse complement strand
TCGAACACAGATTAGGGTGAGTGGAAAAATCCCGCACCGCTCGGAATGGAGGAAGAAAGGGCGGAAAATCAGCGCCGCGAGCGGCGAATTTTCGGAATTCGCGACCCATTTTTCGCCTGGCGGCGTTCCGTCTCACTCGGTTGGGCTGGCGCGGACGGGTCGTTTTCGGTGGGTCTTCAGTTGCCGGACGACCTCTCGGCAAACTCCGCTTCCACGTCCTCCTGCCACGCATCGAGTTCGGCCTTCAATGCGGCGGCCTTCTCGCGATGTTCGTCGATCACGTTCTCCGTTTCCCCGACGTCTCGCGCCAGGTGAGTCAATCGAGGTTCGCCCTCGGCCGGCTCGAGGTATTTCCACTCGCCTTTCCGGACGGCTCGCTCGAGATCGACCTTCTTCCGCTTCGGTCCCGGTTTCTTCCGCCAGAAAAGGGTGCGCTCCACCGGATCGCTCTCGCCTTTCAGCACCGGCATCAGGTCGATTCCTTCGTCTTCCCGACTGGTCGCTTCCCCTCCCGCCAGCGCGGCGAAGGTCGCGGTCCAGTCCATGGTGATTCCCACCTGTGCCGACGTTTCGCCCGCCGGAATCACTCCCGGCCAACGCGCGATGCAGGGTACGCGAATGCCTCCTTCATAGAGCGACCCCTTGTAATCCCGAAGCGGCGCGTTGCGCGAGTAGCTGTGCCCGCCGTTGTCGGAGGTGAAGACCACCAGGGTCCGGTCGGCGAGATCGAGTTCGTCGAGCTTCGCCATCAGGTCGCCGATGCCCTCGTCCATCCGCTCGACCATGGCGATGTAGGTCTCACGATCGCCCTCCTGCCATTCGGGTTTCCTGGGGCGAATCACCTTGTCGGCGTCGTCCGGCCCCTGCCAGGGAAAATGCGGCGCCGGATGGGACAGGTAGAGAAAGAAGGGCCGATCGCGGTTCTTCTCCACGAACTCGACCGCGTCCGTCGAGACGAGGTCGGTCGAATATCCCTCGCGCTCGATCGCGTCGTTCCCCAACCAGAGATCGGGCACGCCGATGCGATCGACGTGGGAAAAATAGTGGTGATTCCCGCCCAGCAGCCCGAAGAAATGGTCGAAACCCTGCTGCAGTGGCTGGCGCTCGCGATCGTAGCCGACGTGCCATTTCCCGGAGAGTCCGGTAGCGTAGCCGGCTTCCTTCAATCGAGCCGCGATGGTGTGGCCGTCTTCTGGAAGGCCGCGCCCGAATTCCTGGTAGTAGAGCGCGTTGTCCATCCCGTAGCGCTGCTGGTAGCGTCCGGTGAGGAAGGCCATTCGCGTGGGCGAACAGATGGCGCCGTTGGCGTAGAATTCGGTGAAGCGCACGCCTTCCCCGGCCAATCGGTCGAGATGTGGCGTGCGAATGTCGGGCGCGCCGTAGCAGCCGAGATCGCCATACCCGAGATCATCAGCCAGGATGAAGATCAGGTTGGGTGGCTGGTCGGCGACCGTGCTGTCGATGGCCACTCCCAAGCCGATGACACAGGCGAGCGAAGCGAAAAAGCGGGGCGTTTTCCGGAACATGAGAGAGGCGTTCTATCATTTTCCCCGGCGCACAACAACGGCGCAGGCCCGGAAGTCGGTTGCCTTGACGGTCCGGTCGAGAATCGGAATCCTCGAAGCCATGAGGCACTGTCAATCCTACCCACCGGAGCCCTTCCGAGGTCTGGCGATAGCGATCGCACTCCTGCTGTTCCCGGCCATGCCCCCTGCCTTTTCGGAAGAAGCGGAGGGATTCACCGTCGCCACCCCGGAATCTCAGGGCATCGATTCGAATCGCTTGCGCGAGATGTCGGAATGGGTGCGCTTCGAGGAACTCGACGTGCGCAGCCTGTTGATCGTTCGCAACGGTCACCTGGTCCTGGAGTGGTATGCCGGCGAGGTCACCCGCGATTCCAACCACAACATCTACTCCATCACCAAGAGTGTGGTCAGCCTGCTTGCCGGGATCGCCATCGACCAGGAAACGATTTCGGGAACCGAAGCGACGCTCGGCGATCTCCTGCCCGGCGTGACCGCCCCCGCCGGGTCCGCCATCACCCTGGATCATCTGCTGAGCATGCGCAGCGGATTCCCCGTCGCCCGAGCGAACAAGGCCGAAGGTCTGGAACGGGAACTTTTCGATCGCATCAACGCCGCTCCCGATCGCACCCGCCTCATTCTCGAGCAACTCGATCTCGTCACCGAGCCGGGGAAAACCTTCGCCTACAACAACATCGATCCCCAACTGGTCGGCTCCGCCATCGCCCAGGCAGCGGGAGAATCCCTGCCCGATTTCGCCGAGGAAGCTCTCTTCGACCCACTCGCCTTCGAAAAGGCCGCCTGGCAGTTTCCCGACGACAACGGCCAGGTTCCGGGAGGCTACGGTCTTCGCCTGCGCGCCCTCGACCTCGCCAAGCTGGGTCAGTTGGTGCTGCGGAAGGGAGCCTGGAAGGGGCGCCGGGTCATCAGCGAAGACTGGATCGCCACCGCCACCCGCGACCACACTGGAACCGGCTACGGCTACTACTGGTGGCTCGACCCGAAAAACGGACTCATCAGCGCCAAGGGCGTCCGGGGCCAGCGGCTCGAAATCGTGCCCGCCCGAAATCTCGTCTTCGTCGTCACCGCCGAGCTTCCGCCCGCCCTGGTTGCATCGATCACGAAAAAGCTGCTCGAAGAATTCGTGCTGCCCGCCGCGACCTCCGACGTGCCGCTCCCGGAAAATTCCGACGCTTGGGAAAAACTCGAAGCCGAAGTCGACCTCGCGGCCAAGCATCGGCCGGAATCGCGAGATTCCCTGCCTGGATTCCGGCTACCGCAGTGAGGATCGATTCCCCCCTTCGAATGGCGGACGGGCCCGGAAAGTATTTGCCCGGCCCTGATCCGAATCAACGCTACTGCCTCGCCCTGCCGCCGAAGGCGAGCACGAACAGGCCGAGAACGGTGATCGAACCGAAGAGAATGAGAATGAAAGCGAGGTCGGGATCCATGATTCGTGGTGATCGTCTGCGTTTCTATACACGCGAAGAATCCCGGCGCATCCGGAAAATTCCGCGGAATGGATCCGGCACGGGAGAGTGACGACCGGAATTCCGCGCCCCCGGTGCAGAGGAAGCGGGCGGCATTCCCCGCAGCGAGGCCGTCACTCCGCCAGGTTCGGCGCGAGCCATTTCTCGGCCTCCTCGATGCTCATCTTCTTTCGCGCCGCGTAGGCTTCGAGCTGGTCGCGGCCGATCTTGCCGACGTTGAAGTAGCGGGCGGCTTCATTGAAGAAGTAGAGCCCGCTGACCGAACTCGGTGGGAACATCGCGTAGCTGGTGGTCAGCTGCATCCCCACCGTTTTCTCGACGTCGAGAAGGTCCCAGAGAATGGCCTTCTCGGTGTGATCGGGGCACGCGGGATAGCCGGCCGCCGGGCGAATGCCGCGGTAGCGCTCGGCGATGAGATCCTCGACGGTGAGGTTCTCGTTCTTGCCGAATCCCATGAATTCGCGAACGCGGCGGTGGAGCAGTTCGGCGAGGCCTTCGGCGAAACGATCGGCGAGGGCCTGGATCATGATGGCGGTGTAGTCGTCGTGCTTCTCCTTGAAGGTGGCGGCGTATTCCTCGACCTCGTTTCCGGCGGTGACGGCGAAGGCGCCGAGGAAATCGTCGCGGCCGGAACCCTTGGGCGCCACGAAGTCGGCGAGGCTCTGGAAGGGCGTGCCCTCCTTCACCTTCTCCTTCT
>JAUIGT010000588.1 GCA_030432615.1 Verrucomicrobiia bacterium | reverse complement strand
TACGTGCGCACCCGCGCGATCTTCCGCAAGCTGGGCGAGGAATTCTCCGGGGCCGAGGAAATCGTGCTCGACGAAGACGCCGAGAAGGCGCTGGCGCTGAAGTTGGCGCAGTTCGCCGAGATCGTCCCGAGCATTCTCAACGATTTCCGGCCCAACGCCCTCGCCGCCTACCTCTACGAACTGGCCACAACGTATCACGCGTTTTACGAACAGTGCCCGATCCTCAGTTCCGAGGGGGCGATCCGCGACACGCGCCTGGCGCTCTGCGAGCTGACGGGACAGGTTTTGAGGAAGGGGCTGGGCCTGCTCGGCATCTCGACGACCGAGCGGATGTGAATGTGGGGCGGATTTGCAATCCGCCGATCCCATCCCGGGAAGCGGGAGCCAGTGAAGTGGCGGATTGCAAATTCGCCCCACATTGGGAACCGCGTTGAGTTCGAAAGGAGCCGATGATAACATCCCTATCATGTCGGCCGCCTACGAGATCGAGCCCATTCACCTGACCTTCGAGGAATACCTGGTTTCCGAGCACGAAGCCGAGGAACGTCACGAATTCGTAAATGGCGAGGTGATCGCGATGGCGGGCGCCAGCGACGCGCACGAGTTGGTCGCGATGAACGTCGCTGCAGCCATTCACGGCCACATCCGAGGCAAGGGCTGCCGGGTTTTCAAAGGCGATATGAAACTCCGTTTCCAGGCGGGCGAATCGATCGACCTGGCCTATTACCCGGACGTGATGGTCACCTGCGATCCGGCGGATGATCATGCGCATTACAAGCTGCGACCGAAACTCGTGGTGGAGGTGATGACGCGCTTCAAGCAGGATCACTTCGAGAAATTGTTCATCTATCAGCAGATCGAGTCGCTGGAGGAATACCTCGTGATCGGCCAGGATCCCGAAGAACCACAGGCTTGGGTCTATCGCCGCGACTTGGAGTGGAAGATGCCGAAGGCAATCACCGAGGGGGACATTCATCTGCCCTCGATCGATCTGACGCTGCCGCTCGGCGAGATGTATCGAGCGTGAGGGAAGGGAACGGGTGGCGATCGGGGGTGAAGCCGAAAAAAATCTTCCAAGAAACCGCCCCGTTTCGTGTCTTTCCCTGTAGAGCCATGAAACCATCCATTTTTTCCGCCTCCGTCATCGCCCTCTTTCTCGCCCTGTTCTCTTCGACCGCTCAAGCGCTGATCCAAATCGGCTCGCTGTCGAAGGAAGAGGCGAAGGAAAAGGGCATCGTCATGAAATCCCGACCGAACGGGGACGCCGGCATCAAGGTCTGGCTCGAGTTTACCGGGGACGGGTTCCTGAAGGATTTCACCTACGTGGATCTCCGGGTCCGCGACGCGGAAGGGGAGCACCTGCTCTCGGCCCGCCTGCAACCGCACCCGGTCGTCCATGGCCAGGTGGACGAGGTGGTGACCGTTTCCTTTTCCGCCCAGCCGGAGCAGTTGAAGTCCTGCTCTTTCCTCGTGGTCGCCTATGGCAGCAAGCTCGGCGACATCGGCTACGATCTCGCGGTGGCCGATTTTCTCGATCTGCCCGAGCTGGAGTAGCAGCGCCGTCGACTCACCCTCCGGAATCCACCTTCCGCTGCCCCAGCACCCGGAAAGCCTCCCCGGCACCGTCGGGTTCCAGCAGGAAGGCGGCGGAGCGATCGGTCTCCGCCGCGGTCGCACAGGCCGGGCCCGCGAACTTGCAGAGAAACTCGGCCTGGGTCTGCTCGAGGGGAGTTTCCCAACCGACGGCTTCGCCCCAGTTCGCGAGGTCGCGGAAGCAGACATCGGCGGTGAGGTCCTGCTTGCCGAACATCCGGTAGATCCCGGCTCCGGTGAGGCGCTGGTGACGAAAAAAGGCGCGCAAGGTGCCCTCGGGGCGCCGGTCGTAGATCTCGGCCGGATCGCGGGCGCCGTAGTCGATGATCAGGCTGGCGCCTCGTTGCAGTCCGGGCATCCAGGCCCGCTGCCACCCGCGGAAGCCAGCGTGCAACTCGACCCGCTGGCCGGTGGGCCAGTCGGTTTTCGTGAAGACCGAAAAGCATGAGCGGTCCAGGTCGGGACGGCTTTCGGCCAACGGATGGAAGACCTCTCGTAGGCCGCGCTCGGGGTGAAATTCGACGAAGATCTCGGACCACGCGCCACCGCCCTCGTGGCGCAGGGCGACGGTGGGAAAGGCGTCCACGAGTTCGTTGGAAAAGACCACGGCCGTCCCGTCGCCTTCGGCCATCGCTTCTTCGATGGTCTCGTGCCAGCGAACCCGGCGCCGATACCGATGCAGCGTCTCGCGCTGTCGCTCCCGCAGCCGGGGCGAGACCTCGACGAGGTGAAAACGGAATCGGCCGCGCCGCCAGAATCCGGACCGGCGATCGAGAGCCGCGATGACCGTTTTCATCAACGAACCCTCGCCGCCACCGATCTCGACTACGGGCGCAGGCTTGCGGAGATCCAGGGCTTCCGTCTCCCGCTCGATCCAGGTGGCGATGGCTTCGCCGAGCAACTCGGAGAGCGTCGCCGAGGTTGCGAAATCGCCACGCGAACCGCCGACGGTCCGAATGTGGCGCGTGTAGTAGCCGTGTTCCGGGTGGTAGAGCGCCTCGGCCATGAAACGCTCGAAAGAAATGGCGCCACCGTTCTTCTCGAACAGCGCGGTCAGCCAGTTCCTCAGTTCCAACCCGGGCGATGACGGGAAATCGTTCAAGGTCGCGAACCTCTCGCGGCTTTCGGCGCGAGGCAATGGTGATTCCTCTACGCTATCGACCAATGGATGCGGCTTGACGCTGGCGGGTCTGTCGGGTTCTCTCCTCTGCCCGCCCCATGCCCCGCTTTCCCCAGATCACCTTTCCCCTCGCCGCATCCGGAATCGCTCTCGCCTGCGTGTTGGCACTAGGCGGCTGCGGAGACAAGGCGGGCGACTCGGGAGAGAAGACCGCCACCGCCGCCAAGACCGTCTCGCCCTACCACGATATCCCGGGCGCGACCTACGTGGGGGCGGAGACCTGCAAGGCCTGTCACGAGACGGAGTTCAACGACTGGCTGCAGAGCGATCACCACCGGGCCATGGAGGTGGCTACCGAGGAGACGGTGCTCGGCGATTTCAACGACGTCACCTTCGAGCACTTCGGTCACACCTGGCGCTTCTTTCGAAAAGGCGACGAGTTCTGGGTCAACGCGGAGGACGAGAACGGCGAGCGCAAGGATTTCCAGATCGAGTACACCTTCGGTTTCGAACCGCTGCAGCAATACCTCATTCCCTTCCCCGGAGGTCGCTACCAGGCCCTGCAGGTGTGCTGGGATGCGCGCCCGAAGGAGGAAGGCGGCCAGCGTTGGTATCATCTCTATCCGGACGAGGAAGTGCCGCCCGGCGACCTGTTGCACTGGACCGGGATCCACTTCAACTGGAACTACATGTGCGCGGACTGTCACTCGACCGACCTGCACAAGAACTACGATCCCGACACCGGCGACTACCACACCACCTGGTCGGAAATCAACGTCAGCTGCGAAGCCTGCCACGGTCCCGCCTCGGAACACCTCAAGTGGGCCGCGGCCGAGCTGGCAAAGAGCGGCGAAGGCACCGAAGAAGACACCGCTGCCGACGCTCCCGACACCGGTGATCTCTCGGCCTATCTCGAGAGCAAGGGACTGGTGGTCACGCTCAAGGAACCGGTCGAGGCCGGCTGGGCGGTGAATCCGGAAACCGAGCAGCCCTACCGGACC
>JAUIGT010000587.1 GCA_030432615.1 Verrucomicrobiia bacterium | reverse complement strand
GGAGCGCGGCGCGGGGATCGGTGGTGGCCCGGTCGAGGGCGCGTCCGTCGCCGTCGCGGCAGAGACCTTCGGTGGCGGACCACGTGAAGATCGGCATCAGCAGTTCGTGGCCGAGATTCACCAGCAGGTGGGAGAGGCGTTGCTCTTCCAGGGACTCCACCACCACGACGGGGTGAAAGGATTGGATCAGGAGCCGGAGATCGGACGCGGTGTTGCTCATGCGAAACCGACAAGGTAGGCGCCTCGCCGGAGTGTCGCAAGCCAAGGCGACCGTTGCATCGGCCCGGCGACGAACTAGGATGGCCGGGTGATGCGAAACCTCCTGCCCGCCCTCTTTTTCTCCGTCGCCGCCCTCTTTTTCTCCGCCTCGGCAGAGGATCGGCCGAACCTCCTCTGGATCACCGCAGAGGACATGAGTCCGACGCTGGGTTGCTACGGCGATGACTACGCGACCACGCCGAACCTCGATCGCTTCGCGAAGGAAAGCGTGCGCTACACCCGGGCCTTCGCCACCGCGCCGGTCTGCTCACCCTCGCGCAGCGCCTTGATCACCGGTTGCTACGCGCCCTCGCTCGGCACGCAGCAGATGCGCTCCGCCTTTCCCCTTCCCGGGGAGATGACCGGGTTTCCCTCGGTGCTGCGAAAACAACTCGGCTACTACACGACCAACAACGTCAAGACGGATTACAACACCGCCAACTGGGAGGCCATCATCGCCGAGTCCTGGGACGAGAGCAGTCCCGACGCGCATTGGCGGAAACGGGAGGACGAGAGCCGGCCGTTCTTCAGCATCTTCAACCTGATGACCTCCCACCAGAGCCGCACCATGGTCTGGCCGCGGGAGAAGTTCGTCGAGGAGGTGCAGACGAAGCTTTCGGCCACCGAAGTCCATGATCCCGATGCGGTGCCCTTGCCGCCCTACTATCCGGACACCCCGGTGATCCGTCGCGAGCTGGCCCGCTACTACGATTGCGTCACCGTGATGGACCAGGAGGTCGGAGAGATCCTGCGACAGCTGGAGGCGGACGGGCTCGCCGGCGACACCATCGTCTTCTTCTACTCCGATCACGGCTCCGGGATGCCGCGTCACAAGCGGGCGCTGTTGGATTCCGGGATGCGCGTTCCTCTCATGATCCGCTTTCCGGAAAAGTGGAGGCACCTCGCGCCGGCGGAAGCGGGAGAGACGATCGACCGGCTGGTGAGTTTCGTCGATTTCGGTCCGACCGTCCTCAGCCTGCTCGGCGCGGAGATTCCCGGTTTCATGCAGGGGAAGCCGTTCCTGGGCGAGCAGGCCACCGAACCACGCGAGTTCGTCTTTGGTCACCGGGACCGGGTCGATGAGGTTCGCGACCTGGCTCGTTCGGTGCGCGATGGTCGCTACCTCTACATCCGGAACTACTTCCCGCATCGCGGCTACAACCAGCCGACCGCTTGGCCCGATCTCGGGGAGATCCGGCACGAATTCTATCGTCTCACCGATCCCGAGCGGATGACGCCGCCGCAGTGGCATTTCGCCGGGCCACGGCGTCCGGTGGAGGAACTCTACGACTGCGAGGCCGATCCGCAGAATCTCAAGAACCTGGTTCATTCCTCCGTGAGTCAGCGCGAGGTGCTCGATCGGATGCGGTCGGCGCTTCGGGAGCATTTGAGGGAAACGAAGGATGTCGGTTTCCTGCCCGAGAGCCTGGCCTGGCAGGTATTCGCGGATACGACTCCGTGGGAGGGAGCGCGAGCTGGAGTAGTCGATCTGGAGTCGCTATACGAGGCGGCGGAAAGGGTGGGCACGACCGGGGAAGCCGCCTTCCTCGAGAACCTGCGGAGCGATCAGCCCGGCGTTCGCTACTGGGGAGCGCTGGGACTTTCCGCCCGGGAATCGATTACCGACGGGGCCAGGGAGGCGCTCGGTGGCGCGCTGGAGGATTCCGCGGCGGCGGTGCGGATCGAGGCCGCCAATGCCCTGGCTTTGCACGGTGAAATCGACGCCGCCCTTCCGGTCCTGACCGCGGCCCTGCGAGAGGAGAGTATCAGCGCGGTCCTGCACGCCATGCGTTGTATCGAGTTGCTCGGTGCAAAGGCCGTCGTGGCGAAACCCGCAGTCGTAGCGCTGGTGGAGCGGACCAACGAGCTTCATCCGCCGGACACGCCGCCGACAGTGGTGATGCCGGGCGACCCCGACCTGGCGATGTTCACGCGGATGAGCGCGAACGCCTTTCTTGCCGGCCTGGAAAAGAGCGAGTTCGGCGACGAATGACCGTCCCGGCACGTTTCCTCTCGCGGAGACGAGGGGAGGCTTGTCATCCCGAGCGAGGCACGAGCCGAGGGGGCCGGGACTGGTTCCCCGTGGCGAAAGTCTTCCGAGTGCCTTGGCGCGAAACGGTCCAGCGGGATCCGGCAGACGCGCGGGAGATCCCTCGGCTTCGCTCGGGATGACAAGGGGGAGGCGGTGCTCGTCGAGAGCGGGCTACTCTGCTCTCCTGGCGACCCGTTTCGGCTCCGGCGGCTACCAGGGCGGCGATGGATGGCTGCGCTACGACGCGAAGATCTTGTTCTCCACGTGGCCCTCGTTCAAGTCGACGCGCTCGGGGCGGCCCTTGTGCATGTAGACGACCTCGGTGTGGTCGAGACCGAGGAGGGCCATGACGGTGGAGTGGATGTCGTGGACGTGCATCTTGTCCTCGATGGCGTAGCCGGTCGGGTTGTGGTCGCGGCCGTCACCCTTTTCGCTCATGGGAGTGCGGCCGAACTCGCCGCCCCAGATGATGAGAGTCTCGTCGAGCAGTCCGCGCTGCTTGAGGTCCTGGATGAGGCCGACGATGGGCTTGTCGACGTTGTTGCAGAGGCGGCCGTGATTCTCCTCCATCTTGCTGTGGCTGTCCCACTTGCTGCCGGCTCCGTGGTAGAGTTGGATGAAGCGGACGCCGCGCTCGACGAGTCGGCGGGCCATGAGACACTGGCGACCATAGGTCTGGGTCTCCTTGTCGTTGAGGCCGTAGAGTTCCTTGATGTGCTCGGGTTCGCTGTCGAGATCGATGGCCTCGGGCGCTTCGGCCTGCATCCGGAAAGCCAGTTCGTAGCTGCGGATGCGCGCCTCGAGGTCGGAGTTGTCTTCGCGGTTCTTCTGGTGACGCGTGTTGAGTTGGTTGAGGAAGGCGAGCTTTTTTTCCTGGCGCTCGTTGGTGACCCCCTTGGGGTTGTTGAGGTTGCGGATCGGCTCGTCGCCCTGCTCGAAGAGAACGCCCTGGTGGACGGCGGGAATGAATCCGGAACCCCAGGCGCGGGCGCCATTCACGACCATGGAGTTCGAGTCCTTGATGACGACGAAACCGGGCAGGCTCTGGTTCTCGGTGCCGAGCCCGTAGGAAATCCAGGAGCCGAGCGAGGGCCGTCCGCCGAAGACGGAGCCGGTGTTCATCTGGCAGACGCCACCGGCGTGGTTGATGCCGTCGGACTGGCAGGAGCGGATGACGCAGAGTTCGTCGGCGATCTTGGAATGCTCGGGCAACCAGTCGGAGATCCAGAGGCCGCTTTCTCCATGCTGCTTGAAGGTCCGGTTGGTCTTCATCAGCGGGGCGGTGCCTTCGCCCATGGCGAGGACCGGAAGATCGAAGCTGTCGGGAAGCTGCTGGCCGTGGAGCTTGTCGAGTTCGGGCTTGGGATCGAAAAGGTCGATGTGGCTGGGACCTCCCTCCATGAACAGCCAGATGACGTTCTTGGCCTTGC
>JAUIGT010000586.1 GCA_030432615.1 Verrucomicrobiia bacterium | reverse complement strand
AACATCGTGCGTGGTCTCGCCTACTATACCGGCGCGGTGTTCGAGGTCTTCGATGTCGGCAAAGGCATGCGCGCCGTGGCCGGGGGCGGCCGCTACGACGAACTCGTGAAACTCATCGGCAAGGTCGATATGCCGGCGGCCGGTTTCGCCATGGGTGACATGGTCATCACCGACCTGATCCGCGAAACCGAGGCGCCGAACGCGAAGCTGACCTCCGGAATCGCCGGCGCCCAATCGGTCGATGTGTTCGTGGTCGTGGCCGACGAGGAAAAACGTCCCCAGTCGCTTGAGATCGTGCAGTCGCTCCGCAAGGACGGATACCGAGTCGCCTACCCCTACTCCGCCGCCAAGGTCGGCAAGCAATTCCAGGCCGCCGAGCAACAGGGCGCCCAGATCGCCGTGGTGGTCGGCGCCGAGTTCCCCATCGTGACCATCAAGAATCTCGAGCTTCGGCTGGAGACGACTTGCCGATTCGAAGATTTCGATGCCGAACTGACGAAGTTGCTGTTGCCGGGGTGACGTGACTGGGAGTGCTGGCGTCTCGCCCGCTCCATCGGTCGGGATTGGGCGCGCAAGGTTGGGCGTAGGCCAGCGACTCCTGTCGCGGCTGGGTGCCAGATCGGAAACTTCCAAGTGCCGGAGGCACGAAGAGAGGGTAGCCCGGTGTGAAGCGAAGCGGAACGCCGGGAAATTCGGAGCGGGAAGTAGAGAGCCCCGGAGGGGCGTCGAGAGCGGCCTGTCCGATCGGATACGAATTCGCGCACGTTCTCCACGCCCCTCCGGGGCTCAAGGGTTATCTTTTTCTCAAGTCCGGTGGTTCCGCTGCGCTTCACCACCGGCTACCTTCTTGTCGTGCCTCCGGCACTACTGGAGACCGTCATCGTGCGGCGTCTCCAACATTTTTCGCCGGAAGGCAACGTAGGCAATTGAGACCAGTCCGTAGGCCATCAGGCACCAGAAGAAAAAACTGATCCCCTGGTGCAAAGCGAACCTTTTCAGATCGAGGGATTCGGATTCTGGAACCATGCGGCTCTGAATCAACTGCCAGAGTTGAAACAGCAATTCTCCGGAAGTACCGATCAGGAACCCCCAGGTAGGCCAGCGCCGTTCCGCCCGAAAGAAGAGCACGGCGGCAACGAGAAAAGCTGCGACGACCGCCACCATCAACACCTGAATCGCGAGGACTGGAAAATGAATCAAGAAAGTGTCGTGCATGGCGCGGCGTGGAGACATCCCCAGAATGATATGATTCATTAGTTTCAGAGCCAAGATGGCACAGGCTATTCACCGCCAGGCGAGCGAATTCCTTTCTTCAAACCCCCGGCAAATCCCAGAGGTCCTTCAGACGGTCATATTCCTCGCGGGGCAGCAGCACGTAATGCGGATTCGCGTCGGCGCGGAGCCAGCGGAGAACGTCTTCGAGATCACTTTGCGCCATCGTGGTGCATCCAAAGGAGGCGCTTCCCGAGCGGCGCTTGATGTGGAAAAAGATCGCGCTGCCTCCCCCCGGCACCGGTTGGGGATCGGTGTTGTGCTTGATCTCGATCAGCCAGTGGTAGGCGTAGTCGCCCAGCTCCATCTTCTGCGACTCGAACCAACTCGGCACTCCCTGGGCCGGATCGATGACGACGTGGCGGTTGTAGTAGGGATTTTCCGGATCATCCGGCCAGGCATCCCACTTCGTCACCTGGCGGTAGGGATAGCGAGGATCGCTGCCCTCGGGCATCGAAGGCTCGTAGCCGAAGACCTTCCCGATCGCGAAATACCCCGCCGGTGCCTTCCGGTCTCCCTCGCGTTTCTTCGTGCCCTCGGGAGTCGGGAGCACACCGCGCCCCCAGGCCAGACCTCCGCGCCCCAGCATCACGGGAAGGCTGTCGGAAAAGGACGCCACCCATTTCCCCGACCGATCCCGGTGAAACGGGTGGAGCGTTCCTCGCGAACTCGACCAGGTGTCGGCGATGCCGAGCAGGAGTTGGCCGGTTCGCGGCAGCGCCACCCGGTCGGCCGATCGACCCGTCCCCGGCGCGAAAAACGGAGCGGCGGCGAGCAGGGAAAAAGCGTGACGACGTTTCATGAGACCGGGCGGCAACCCCACAGAATCGCCCGTCACCCCGAACTCGGCAAGGCCACGCTCGTTTCCCGCGCGAAAAACCGTGACTGATGCGGCCGCTTGTTCCGTCTCATGGCTGTGCCATGATGGTGCTTTCCCTCCGCTCGTCCCGTGTCCGCCACCGCCCCGGAAACCAGTCCCGACCCACGCGATACCCCGCTCCGCTCCCGATGGTGACACCGGCGAGACGGTCTTCGTGAAGGCGGTCACCTGGGGGCCCTTTCCTCCGGACCAGTTGCCGGATCTCGATTCCGAACTGCGTCGCGTCCGCCACGAACTCGGCGCCAACGCCCTCCGCGTCTACGAGGTGCCCGGGCGCGATTTTCTCGATCGCTGCGCCGCCATCGGCTTGCGGGTCTTCGTGGGCTTTCCCTGGCCGCATCACGTCGATTTCATCTACGACCACCGGCTGTTCTGGGACGAGAAGGAGCGTTTCCGCCGCACCGTGGTCGAGCATCGAGGTCACCCGGCCATCGCTGGCTGGTTCGTGGCCAACGAAATTCCCGCGCCCCTGGTCCGCTGGATGGGACCGAAGCAGGTGAACCGGGCACTGGAAGCCTTTCTCAAGGCCGGGCGCGAGGCCGATCCCGAGGCCCTCTTCGCCTACGCCAACTACCCCAGCACCGAGTATCTCTGCCCGCGCGGCCAGGATTTCGTGGCCTTCAACATCTACCTGGAGAACCGGGAAGACTACGCCCGCTACGTCCATCGGCTCCAACACCAGGCGGGCGACCTGCCACTGTTGATCGCGGAATTCGGGCTCGACTCGAAGGCGAACGGCGAGGAAGCCCAGGCGGAAACCTTGGCCTGGCACCTGGAGGAAACCGCGCGCGCCGGAGCGGCGGGAACCACCCTGTTCGCCTGGTCGGACCGCTGGTTTCGCGGTGGGGAAACGATCGAGGGCTGGGACTTTGGCCTGACGCGACGAGACGGTTCCGCGAAGCCGGCCTTGGCCCGCGTGGCCGAGACCTGGCGGGATTGGCAAGGCCCGGCAGATGTCCTCGCCGCGCTCGACTTTCCCCGGCCGAAAATGTCGATCGTCGTCTGCTCCTATCGCGGCGCGCGGCTCCTGGAACCGTGCCTGGCTTCGTTCCAAAAGCTCGACTATCCCGACTACGAGGTGCTCGTCGTCAACGACGGAGGCGACGCCGAAGTCGCTGCGGTGACGGCGAAATTTCCCGAGGTTCGGCACGTTTCCCTGGAACCGCATGCCGGACTCAGCGCTGCGCGGAATCTGGGCGCCCGGGAATCGACGGGCGAGATCGTGGTCTACACCGACGACGACTGCGAGGCCGATCCCGACTGGCTGACCTGGCTGGCCTACGCATTTTCGAAGGACGACCTCGCCGCCGGCGGCGGTCCCAACATTCCCCCGCCGCCCGACAGTCGGGTGAAAGCGATGGTCGCCGCCGCACCCGGAGGTCCGGCCCACGTGCTGCTCAACGACGTCGAGGCCGAGCACCTGCCCGGCTGCAACCTGGCGGTTCGCCGCGAGGCCTTCGATGCGATCGGCGGATTCGACGAACGCTTCCGGACCGCCGGCGACGACGTCGATTTCTGCTGGCGGCTGATCGAAGCCGGCCACCGGATCGGTTTCCATCCCGCCGCCATGG
>JAUIGT010000585.1 GCA_030432615.1 Verrucomicrobiia bacterium | reverse complement strand
ATGCCCGCATCGCGCCCTCCTCGCGCCTTGCCCCGGAAAAACCGCCTCCGAAAATCGTCAGGTTTTTTCTCGGAAATGGTATGAGTCTTTCTCAATCCGTTTCCGGAATCGGGGCCACCATTTTCAGGCCGCTGGGAACGCTCTCGGGAATGGTGTGGCGGAGGTCGCGGGCGCTGGGGGCGGTGAGGGCCTCGTGGAACTCGACGAGGAGATCGATCTCCTCGTCCGTCAGCTCGGGCGAGGGAACCTTGTCGGAAAGCGTCTTCTTCACGTCCTTGAGGATCTTCTCGTCGTCGTGGACGGCGCCGCGGAACTCGGGTTCCAACTGGGACTTGTCGTAGTCCTCGAGGTGTCCGATGGGATCGAGGTGATGCCGAATGGCCGCTTCGATGGTGCGGTAGGCGCCGTTGTGCATGTAGGGACCGGTCAACTCGACGTTGCGGAGCGGGGGAGTGCGGAATTCGTATTTCTGGTCGAGCCCGGCGTTGCTGCGGTGGGCGACGCCGTAGTCGGCATCCTCGTGCAGGTCGGGACCGGGACCGATCGGGATGACGCCGATGTTGTGCGTCTTCTGGTCGGTCATCAGCTTGCCGGTATGGCATTCGAAGCACTTGGCCTTGCCGTAGAAGAGTTGGGCTCCGCGAAGCTGGCGATCGTTGAGCGCGCTCTCGTCACCGGCGAGGAACCGATCCCAGGGACTGTCGAGAAGGGTGAAGGCATCGATCTCGAACGCGGCGATGGCGTTGGCCGCGTGGGCGAAGTGCAACTCCTCGAGCGGGGTGTCCGGGTAGGCCGCGGAGAACAACTGGCGGTATTCGTCGATCTCGAGGATTCGCTTCATGAGCGCGGCCCAGATTTCCTCCTCGTGCCGGCCGTTGATGTGACCGACCTCGTTGTGTTTGCCGGTGACTCCGGTCTCGCCCTTGGTTCCCCGCATTTCGTCGCTGGAGAGCACCGGCATCATGGCCTGGGCGGCGAGGATGTTCTCGATGATGGGCGGCATTTCCGCCTGGTAGAGTCCCGGCGACTTGGAGAGCCGCATCTGGTTCACGGCGAATCCGCCGTCTTCCTTCTGGTGGGCTCGGTTGTCCCAGAACATGGTGCGCCACTCGGAGTCGCCTCGATTGAAGATATCGGGAGAATTCCTCGGAGTGAAGGGATGGGCGGCCCCACTCATGTTGAATCCGGTCAGGACCATGTCCTTTTTCTCGTTGATCTCCACGAGGCTGAATCCCACCGGCAGTCGGCGTCCCTTATCGACATACGCCTGGGTGCCGACGGCCCGGGAGCGGCCGTCCGCCGTGGCCGTGAGCGGATGGTGACAGGTGGCACAGGAAACGTCCTCGTTGCCACCGAGCAGTGGATCGAAAAACAGGGCCTGCCCCAGCTTGATCTTCGCCTCTGGCTGGTCGGGCTTGGGATCGAGGGGACGGACGTCGAGTTCCTCGAGCAGTTCGCGGAAGGACGGCAGATCGACGCCATCGCTGTCGGCGGCGGACATCGGTAGCGGCAGGACGGCGGCCGCTCCGAGAGCGACGCAGAGCCGCGTGAAATGAGGAAGGATCGTCGAGGCGTTCATGGGCTTGGGATCTTTCGTTTGCTGCTGCAGGTTCGGGGGGGAGCAGGGTTCGTTCGAGAGCGGGCAACTATAGCCGGGGCCGGATTCGCTCGCCACCTCCCCTGATTACATTCGCTTCAAGGTCACGGACCGTGACGCGGTATCGACCGAAGTCTCCTGGACCGTACCGTCGGGCCAGCGGATCTCGAGATCGACTTTTCCATCGGCTCGGGGAACGGCGAAGACCAGGGACGGGTCGCTCTGGGTCAGGTAGGAACCGCCCCCCGAAACCTCGGCGGTCTGCGAGGGCAGGTTCTCGGCTTTCACCGTCACCCGGGCACCGATGGCCTGGGGATTGCCCCGGGGACCGGCGAGCTGGACCCGGAGCGGCCGGGTGTTCTCCGGTTCCGCGATGTGGTTCACGAACACGTCGGGATCGTCGTTGTTGATGCCGATGACGAAATCCTCGCGTCCGTCGCGGTTGAGATCGACCGCGGCCAGGCTCTTGGCGTCGCCGGGCACCTCGAGTCCGCTGGTCTTGGAAAACACCGGTTCGAAGGGCTCGGCCGAGTCGCCGGTGCCCCGCATCAGCAGGCTGATCCCGGTCGCCATTTCCCCGACCTCCTCGGTGACGGAATAGATATTCTGCACCAGGTAACAGTCGGTGATGCCGTCGAGATCGACATCGCGCAGCACCACGCCATAGGCCGGCGAGACCTGGGAAAGCACCGGAAGGGCGCTGACCTCGAAGTGTCCGCTGCCGTCGTTGATGAGAATCGAGGAATCCATCCGGTTGGCTTTCAACTGCATGGCGCTCTCCAGCTTGTCGACGTCGTAGATGCTGGTCAGCGGGCGGATGGCATAATTGTGAAAGGTGCGCAGCTCGTCGCCGATGTAGGGCATGGCCATGGAGGACTCCGAGAAACCGGCCCACGGATAGCAGATCTGCTCGTCGTTCTCGATCAGGAAACGGGCCTCGACGATGTGGTTCTTGCCGGTGTTGTCGAAGTCCCCGTAAAAGAGAAGTTCGGGCGAATCCAGCGCCGCCTGGTAGCGGGTGTTCCGGCCCATGTTGCCGACCACGAAATCGATGTCGCCATCGTTGTCGATGTCCCGACCATCGATCCCGGTCCACCAGCCCAGCCGATCGACTCCGGGCCCGGCGAGGCCGGCGCCTTCGGTGTCGTCCTCCAGCTTGCCCTCGCGATTGCGGAAGAGCCGGATCGGGCCCCAGTCGTTGGTCACGAGCAGGTCGATCCACCCGTCGTCATCGACATCACTCCAGAGGGCGCCGCAGACGAGCCCACTCTGCTGGAGGCCGGGGGCGGCGTCCTCGGGAGCGGGAGTGAACTTGCCGCCTTCATTGAGCAGCAGCACGCTGCGCGGCGGGGCGGGGTAGTCGCCGGGGATGGAGCGGGTTCCCACGAAGAGGTCCAGGTCCCCGTCCCGGTCGAAGTCCGCCGGGGCGACCACGCTCGAACTCTCTCGGATGTCGGGCAGGGCGCCGGCCGGAGCCGGCTCGAAACCGCCACTGCCGTCGTTGAGGTAGAGACGGTCACGGAGCACGTCGTCGCCGGGCTCGCATTCGACACTGCCGCTGGCCACGTAGAGATCGAGGTCGCCGTCGCCATCCACGTCGATGAAGGCGGCACCCATGTCTTCGCTCATGGCATGAAGGGAGAAGGCGGGAGCGGGATCGGGCTGCAACTCGATCTCCTCCGATCCCTCTTCGGTCCGGTTCCGGAAAATCATGCCCGGTTGGCCGGAGGCTCCACCGAGATACAGGTCGCAGTCGCCATCGCCGTCGATATCACCCCAGGCCTGGCCCGGTCCGAGCTGGGAGAGTTTCAGGAGCATGAGCGGCTGGCGGGCGAAGTCGTCGTATTCCTCCTCCACGTGGTGAAAGCCCTCCAGGGTGTCGGAGCGGGTGAACCAGGTGTCGGTGGGTTCGCGCGTCCGGATCGGCTCCGGCTTTTCGGCGGATTCGTCTGGTTCGGTGACGGTGTAGCGGCGATCGACGTCGAGGTCGCGGAAAGTCTGGACCTGGCCGCTGGGCCACGTGACTTTCAGCGTCTTCACCTTCTCCTGATCGGAGAGACCGAAGTGGACGAGGGTATCGTCGGCATCGAGGTAGCCTCCGGTGGGAAAGAGCTGGCGGCTGAGGATCCT
>JAUIGT010000584.1 GCA_030432615.1 Verrucomicrobiia bacterium | reverse complement strand
CCACCCTCGCCGAGGAGGCCGAGGATTTTGCCGCCGACAAGCCGTCGGTCAAGGTCGCTCCCCCCGAGAAACCGAAGAAAGGCTGGTTCCGCAATCTCTTCAGTCGGGGCGATTGAGCCCGTTTTGGCTTCGTCTGTTCGACGACGACTTCCCGATCGCCGATGTGCTTTTTCCTCGTGTTCTCGGTGCCGGGGCGGGAGAAGCCCGAGGTTCCCCCTCACCTGGAGCGTTGCGTCCATCTCGTGCGGACGAAAAACCGGGCCATTCTCCGCCTGTCGCCGGAGGAATGGAGCTCCTACTTTGTCACCTCGGGTGGTTGTTCCTGCGCCCTCTATCGTCCCGGGCAAACCGCGAAGAAAGAGGGGAACCGCCTCGCGGAAAAATACCGGAAAAAAGGCTGGTCCGAGGCGAAGATCCACCGGGCGATCCGGAATCGACCGAACCGGGAGCTCGCCCGATCCGGACTGCAGCCGCCGATTCCGGAACTGGTGGCGGAAATGACGAGCGCCCACGGTCGGGTCCGCGTGACCCTCCACTGGTTCTCCGGAAACGTGGAGGAAGAAGACGGTTTTGAACCGACCGACTGCGGTCAGAGTTCCCTCGAGCGATTTGCCTGGGAAGGCGCCGGCACGTTCCGTTCCGAAACGACGCTGGTTGTGGCGAAGGCTGCTCCGTAGCGTAGTAATACCAAATCCAAGAAATCACCAGGCGATTCAGGGAAGACAGAAAAGGGGATTCAGCCTTCGGCCTCGCGATCATCGCGAGGAGGTTCGAGATCCCCCCAGCGCGGAAGGAAGATCCGATCAGAGGTCGGACCCGGTATCGGTGCCCGTGTCCGTCCCGCCATCCGTCGTTCCATCGTCGGCGGCGCCGTCCTCGTAACCGGCGTTCTCAAGCGCGGTGATCAGGTTGGTGACCGTGGCGGAAACGTCGAGATTGGCCTTGTTGGCGTCGCGGGTGCGACTGCGATCGAGGAAGGCCTTGATGTCGGCGAAGCCGGCGAAGCCGAGGCTGCCGTCGGAGGAAAGAAAATCCACGTCCGCCTCGGAATCGGAGGCCAGGGCCGAGCCTCGAAGGAAGGGAGAAACGGCCAGGGTCACGTGTTGCCCGCGCAGGTTCACGGAAATCTTGCTGCTGAGATCGCCGATGAGCAGGTACTGGGACTGGGCGGTGCCGTTGTCCGCGGTGGCGCGGATCACCGCTTTCTCCGAACCGGGGCGGACGGCGAAGAACAGCTCGCCGGAACCCTCCGACTGCAGGTAGAAATCCCGGCCGTTCTCGCGGTAGGTGACGATGAAGGTGCCGTCTCCACCCAGACCGTTGACCACGAAATAGGCGCGGTCGTAGATCTCGAAGTTGATGCTGCGCCCCGTCTTGGAGAAATCCATCTGGTAGACGAGCACCTGCGCCTCGGCGCGGGGTGCGGTCCAGCCGAGGACGCCCAGGACGGCGGCGACGGCGAGAAGGAGCGGGTGAAGAGTCTGCTGGCGGGTGTGTTTCACGACCCTTCACCTCTATCGCACGCCGTCACCGCTGGCAATGACAAAGGCCGCTGCCACGGTGACGAATTCGACGGGGAAGGAGGGCGGCCAATCCGCCCCGGCCGCGTCAGGCAGCCGGAGCTTCGTACCAGGGCTCTTCCTCGTGATCGCGGTCGCGCACGGTCTCGACGAGCTTCTTGAGGGCGACCGCTTCGGGATTCTCCATGTCGGCGAGGGCGTCGCGCATCTTTTCCAGTGCCCGGTTCTGCAGTTGGCGGATGCGCTCGCGAGTGACGCCGAAGCGTTCGCCGACTTCCTCGAGGGTCTTGGGACGGCGGCCGGTGAGACCGAAACGCTGGTTGATGATGGAGCGTTCGCGGCGGTCGAGGACCGAGAGAAGCGCTTCCAGCTTCATGTTCATGTCGCGATTCGAAAGCACATCGTCCGGAGTCAACGCGTTGGGGTCTTCCACCCGTTCGCCGACCGAGCGTCCCTCGGGATCGTCCTGCGGGGTGCTGTCGAGGGAGAGCGGGGGCTGCGCGATTTCGCGGAGATGGTGGAGCTTCTTCTCGTCGATCTTGAGTTCGGCCATCAACTCGTCATCGGTCGGAGTGCGGCCGAGCTGGTCGGTGAGGGTGTGGGTCATCCGGCGGATCTTGCTGACGGTATCCACGGCGTGCACGGGCATGCGGATGGTGCGGGCCTGGTTGGCGAGGGCGCGCTTGATGGACTGCTTGATCCACCAAGCCGCATAGGTGCTGAGCTTGCCTCCCTTGGCGGGATCGTAGCGTTCCACTGCTTTCATCAGGCCGATGTTGCCCTCGGCGATGAGGTCGGGGAAGGAAAGGCCGTAGTTCCGGTAGTCACCGGCGATCTTCACCACCAGTCGCAGGTTGGCGCGGATCATGTGATCGCGGGCCTTCTGGTCGCCCTTCTTGATGCGGGCGGCGAGTTCGATCTCTTCCTCGATGCTGAGCAGAGGCACTCGACCGATTTCTCGCAGGTAGCGTTGCAAATTTTCGTCGCGTTGTTTCATGGAGCTTGAGGGGTTGAAGAGTTTGACGGGGGCGGGGGGCGAAAATATTCAGCGGCCCAAAAAATCGGGGGGGTTTGGGAGAAAACGGGCCGATCCCGCCTTTTCTTTGAAAAAATTGGAAAAATTTTGTCTCTCCAGGTTACGGAGGGAATCCCGCGAAGGGACGTGGAACGTGTCGCCGGGAGAAAGCGTCGCCGGCGTTGTGCTTTGTCTCCTGAGACGAGAACCGGTCCCGAAAACTTTCGCGACTCCGCCTCTGGGATGGAGTCGAAGAATGGTCGCAGGCTGTTGAATACAAGAGGGTTGAGGCTGGATCGGAACCCTCTTGAATCGCGATGTTTTCCCGCTGGTTGGCGGGTTCTCAGCGGAAGATGGCGTCGATCCCCATGGCGCTTTTGCGGGCGAATTTGGGGATCATTTTCGGCCGGGCGCGCTTGATGACCGAATAGATCAGGGAAAGCAGCCGCAGGAAAAAAATTCGGTCGATGATCCGGTATTTGTGCTGTTCGCGCAGGCAGTAGTCGAAAAACCAGGAAAGATAGCGCGCGCTGAGCTGGAAGGGCTGGAAATCCAGTTTAACGGCGTAGCGGAAGCGGGTGCCGCGGGGATAGCGCTTCTTGTAGGCTTTCTTGGCCTTCTTCAGGCGCAGCCGGATGTCGTCGTCGAAGGGCCGGAAAAAATACTCCCGCGCCAGGGCGAGAATTCCGAAGGTCGCTTTCATGTACTCGATGTCCTCGACCGGGAGACCGCATTCCGCGGCCAGCGCCTTCATCCGGTCGATCTTGGCGAGCGCGGCGTGGCCGGACCGGATGCAGGCCTCGCCATCGACCACGAAGTGACTGAGGACCTTCTTGATGGAGTGGTTGATGAAGAGGTTGTGCCAGTAGACGCCGATGAGCGGGGGCACCCGGACGCGCCGGAAGTAGAGGGTCTGCTTGGCGAAATCGGGGACGTAGAGCAGGTCGAGCACCACCTCGTGCGAGAGGCGCAGCAGTTCGATCCAGGCGGCGCTCTCGCCGGGGCGGCAGGCGGGGAAGCTCTTGATGGCGCTCTCGACCGAGTCCCCGTCGCGAAACAGCCGCAGGGTGACGTGGGTGTTGATCTCGGTCCAGACCGAGCTGCCCTCCAGCCAGGTGAGCCGGCGGAAGGGATGCCAGCCGCCGGTCTGGCACCAGGCCATGATGCCGATGACGTTGGGGGCGGCTCGGAGGTCGC
>JAUIGT010000042.1 GCA_030432615.1 Verrucomicrobiia bacterium | reverse complement strand
GGTAAACCGCTGCTGACCAACGTCTACGAGGTTCCGCAGGGACGCATCGGGGTCATCATGCTGCCTTGTTTCGAGATCGATTTCTACAAGAACCCGGACGGCATTCGGAAGCCCATCATCGAGGCGCTGGAATTGGCCGCCAGGTCCGGGGCGAAGACCGTCTCCCTGACGGGGGTGATCCCCTCGGCTACCGACCACGGACGCGATATCGCGAAGTGGATCGAGGGACGCGACGACCTTCCCGCCATCACCACCGGCGACGCCACCCGCTCCGCCACCATCGTCCGTTCGGTCGAAGGCATGCTGGAGAAAAGCGGGCGCGATCTCGCCGGCGAAACCCTGGCCGTGATCGGGCTCGGTTCCATCGGCAACGGGACACTCGGGCTGATCCTCGATTCGCTCCCGCATCCGAAGAAACTCATCCTCTGCGATCCCTACAAGGACGACGACGACCTGGCGCGTATTCGCGACGCGGTGCGTGCCGCCAACTACCAGGGTGAAGTGGCCGTGGTCGCCAATGGGGGCGCGTTGCCGCCGGAGGTCTACGACGCGACCTTCATCGTGGCCTCGACCAACCTGCCGGGCATCCTCGATATCCGGTCGCTGAAACCGAAGACCCTGGTGGTCGATTACAGCTTCCCGCCCATCTTCCGCGTGGCCGATGCCATCCGACGTCTCGAGGAACAGGGTGACATCCTGTTCACCACCGGGGGCGAATTGAACGCCGGCGAGGCGGTGAAGGAAACGATCTACCTGCCGGAAGACGCCGAGGAAATGGCCGACGGTCTCGAGGGCGGGTTCATCCGCTTCCTCGCCGGACGCGACAAGTCGGAGATCACCGGCTGCGTGCTTGTCAGTCTGCTCACCGGAGCAAAGCCGGAGATCAAGCCGACTCTCGGCCAGCTCGAAGTGGCCGATGCCGTTGCGCACTATCGCTATCTCGACGAACTGGGCATCACTCCGGCGCGCCTCCAGATGGCGGGCTACTTCCTGCCCGAGGAAAAGATCGAGGCCTTCCGCGATTCAGGTGCCGCCGAGCAGAAGGCGTCGTCCTAACTGGGAGTGCGGGCGTCTCGTCCACTTCAACCGGTCGGGCCGGAGAGCGGTTGAGTTGGGCGCGGGTTTTGGCGAATGCCACAGCTAGTAGTTGGAGCGGGCGAGACGCCCGCACTCCCAGTCACCCGGCCCGGTGCTTCTTGAAAATCTCGAGCGTCCGTTCCCGTTCTGATTTGTGATCCACGATCGGAGTCACGTAGTCGTCGGCAATCGGGCCGGAGCCCTCCGGCGGTTTCTGGAAACGTTTCGGATCGACCTTTTCCAACTCCGGCACCCAGCGCTTGATGTAGTCGCCCTGGGGATCGTAGCGCTCGGTCTGGGTCCAGGGGTTCTGGATGCGGAAGTAGGGGGCGGCGTCGGCACCGGTGCCCGCGGACCACTGCCAGCCGCCGTTGTTGTTGGCGATCTCGCCGTCGACCAGGTGCTGCATGAAATGGGATTCCCCGAGGCGCCAGTGGAGGTGGAGGTCCTTGGTCAGGAACATGGCCACGATCATGCGGACCCGGTTGTGCATGTAGCCGGTGGCGAGCAACTGTCGCATCCCGGCATCGACGATGGGAAACCCGGTTCGGCCCTCCCGCCAGCGTTCGAAGCGATCCTGCTTTCCGGGATCGTCCCACGGCAGACCGCGCCAGGTGGGATTGAACTCCTCGTCAAGCACGTTGGGAAAATGGCCGAGGATGGCCATGAAGAACTCGCGCCAGGCGAGCTGCTTCTGGAAGGTGTGGAGCGATTTTCGTTCACCGGCGCTGCCGGCTTCGTCGGCGGCCTTCCGCGCGCGATGGAAGACTTCGCGGACCGAGATGGTGCCGAAACGGAGATCGGGTCCGAGGCGGGAGGTCGATTCGGCCGAGGGATCGTCGCGCTTGTCGGCGTAGCGGAGGAGGGGACCGTCGAGGGCTTTCTTCAACCGGTCGCGGGCGGCGCGTTCGCCGGCTGGGACCAGGTCGAGATCGCGATCCAGCGACAGTTTCCAGGTGTCGAGCGTCGGCAGCGGGAGGGAGTCGATGCCCTCTGGAGTCGTGATCGCTCGTGGTCGTCCCAGCGGCTCGTCCTTGTCCTGGTCGAACCAGTTCTTGGAGTAGGGAGTGTAGACCTTGTAGGGATCACCGGAACCGGTGAGGACCTCGCCGGGTTCGTGGAGGACGGTGTCCTTGTGCGAGTGGAAATCGACGCCCAGCGAGCGGCAGCGTTCCTGCACCTTCTTCTCCATCTCGCGCCCGTGGGGATCCGGATCCCGGTTGAAGAACACGGCGTCCGCCTCGATGTCCCGGACCAGTCGCTCCAGTTCGTCTGCGGCGTTCCCCTGGCGAATGATCAGGCGCGCGCCGGTGGTTTCCAGGTTCTTCGCCAGGGATTCCAGGCAACCGCAGAGAAACTGCTGCCGACCCGGGCCGGTCCAGTGATGTTCTCCAGTCCAATCGCTCAGGACATAGACCGGCGCCACCGATTCGGCGCTCTGCGTGGCGTGCCAGAGCGCGGTGTTGTCGGAAAGGCGAAGGTCGCGTCGGAACCAGTGGATGGCGGTGCGGTAAGTGACTGACATTGGTCGTGGTTACGCCGGAGGAAGGCAATCCGGACCGCGCCGCGATGCGGGAAATCGAGGGTGCGAGAGTGGGCAAACCTCGACCACGTAACGAGAAACGATTGTGTTTTTCCGAAAAAATTGAAAGGAATGTGTTGGAAAAGAGTCAAATATAACTGTATAGCGATTTAGAATTATGTGGGGAAGGATTCGAATCAACCAGGTCGCCTTTTCGCTGGCGGTTCTCGTGGCGATTTCCGGAAAGGGAAGGGCCGGGGAAGCGTGGACGCTCGATCGTGCGCTCGCCCATGTCGGGGAACACGCACCCGACGCCCGGATGGCACAGCTCCGATTCGAAAAGGCGAAAGCCCAACTCGACGAAGCTCGCGCGCAGTGGTCGCCCAAGCTCACCGCCGAGACCGGCTATTCAGCGACGGACAATCCGACCCAGGCCTTCATGTTCCTGCTCAATCAGCGGCAACTGACTTTCGGCGGGGACTTCAACGATCCCGACTTGACCGACAACTGGGGCAGCGAGATTCGATTGGAGTATCCGCTCTATACCGGTGGTGCTCGTGAGGCGGGCCAGAAGGCGGCTGACGCGGGCGTGGCGGCGTCGGAGTTCGAACGGGCGGCGGTGCGGCGGCAACTGGAGCTGGAGGTGGCCCGTTCCTACTTCACCGTGTTGCGCGCCCGGGCCGTGGTCGAGGCGGCGAAGGCTTCGCTGGAGAGCCAGCGCTCGAATCTTGGGTTGGCCGAGGAACTGGTCGAGGGCGGCAAAGCCTTGCAGACCGCGGTTCTCGATTTGGAAACGCGGGTGGCCGGAGCCGAAGCCGATGTCGTCGCGGCGGAGAACCAGCGGGACCTCGCCATTGCCATGATGCAGACCTTGCTCGGTCTCGACGATGGGGAGGCGGATGAATTCACCGTCGCCGATTCCTGGACGACCATCGAGCATCCGGGCGAGGTGATCGGCACCTCGGAGCGGGCCGAGTTGCGCGCCCTCGACGAACGGGCCGAGCAGGCCGAAGCCGGGATCGAAATCGCGAAATCGGGAAAGCGTCCCACTGTCGCGGCCTTCGCCTCGGCCCGGCACGACGAGGGATTCACCGAACCCGATGGCGGCAACTCCTGGCTGGCCGGGGTCATGGTTCGCCTGCGCCTCTTCGATGGCGGCGAGGTCAATGCCCAGATCGCCCAGGCCGAGGCCGACCGGGCCGTGATCGACGAGCAATACCGCAAGCAGCGCCAGCAGATCGAGTTGCAGGTGAAGACCGCCCGGCTCAATCTGGAGACCGCCCGCAAGCGGATTGCCCTGGCGGACAAGGCCATCACCAGTGCCGAAAAGAGCCTGGAGCTGACCCGGACGCGATTCCAGGAAGGCATTGCCCTCAGCACGCAACTCATCGACGCCGAGACCGCGCTGACCGGAGCCCGCGTGCGGCATTCCGGCGCCCGGGCCGAAGAGCGCATCGCCCTTGCCGCCTACCGGCATGCGCTCGGTCTGCCAATTCGCGAATTGAACCGAAGTTCGAAATGAAGACGGAACCTCTCTTCTTTCCCATGATCTCCACGGCCCTCCTGCTGGCGGGATGTGGGGGACATCACGAAGCGCCTGAGATCGAGCCGCTGCCGCCGGTTTCGGTGGAAACGGTGACCGTGGAAGCGCATGACGTGCCCGTGTTCGAGGAAGTCGTGGGCACCGTGCGTCCCCGCAAGGAAGCCCAGGTCGCTGCGAAGGTGACCGGTCGCGTGTTGGAGATGACCGCGGTTCCCGGACTGGAGGTCGCGCAGGGCGAGGTCATGGCGAAACTCGAAGTCGGCGAGCTCGAGGCCGCCCTGCGCCGGGCCGAGGCGACCTTGGCGCAGGCGGATCGCGAACTGGATCGCTACCGGAAACTGCGCCAGACCGGCGCTGCCACCGAGGCGGAATTCGAGCAGATCGAGAGCCAGCGCCGCATCGCCATGGCCACGGTGGAGGAAACGCGCACGATGGTCGAGAATGCCACGGTGACCGCGCCCTTCGATGGCACGGTGACGCGCAAGTTCCTCGAGCCGGGGGACCTGGCTTCTCCCGGGCGTCCGCTTTTCGCGATGGAGGATTCCTCGCTCCTGCGCCTGGAGATCAATGTGGCCGAATCGCTGGCGGGCGGGCTCTCGATCGGGGATGCCTTTCGGGTCGAGGTCGCCGGAGCCGGGGCCGACCTGGAGGCCGCCGTGAGCGAGATCGCCCCGTCCGCCGACGTCGGCAGCCGGACCTTTTCCGTCAAACTCGACTTGCCCGAGAACGACCAGCTCCGCGCCGGTCAATTCGGTCGGGCCTATCTTCCGCGAGGACAGCGACAGGCCCTGACGGTTCCCGAAACCGCCGTGGTCTCCCGCGGCCAGATGGACTACGTGTTCGTGGTCGAGGACGGTGCCGTGCGTCTTCGCATCGTCCGCACGGGAGGGAGCCAGGAAGGCGATATCGAGATCCTCGCCGGCCTCGATGGTGGAGAAGCGATCGTTCCCGCGCCGCCGGCCGAATTGCGGGACGGGCAGCCGATTCAAGAGGGTTGAGTCCGGGAACCTACCCTGTAAAATGAGCGAACTTTCCCACAGTCCCGAAGCCCACGGACTCGCCGGCAAGCTGGCGGGCAATTTCATCGATTCGAAGCTGACCCCGCTCATCGTGGTGGCCTCGGTGCTGCTCGGTGTCTTCGCGGTGATCATGCTGCCGCGCGAGGAGGAGCCGCAGATCAAGGTGCCCATGATCGACGTCATGGTCGCGATGCCCGGGGCCTCCGCCAAGGAGGTCGAGGAACGGGTCACCAACCCGATGGAAAAACTGCTCTGGGAAATCTCGGGCGTGGAATACGTCTACTCGATCTCGAGTCCCGGCGAGAGCCTGGTCATCGTCCGCTTCGAAGTCGGGCACGATGTCGAGACCGCCCTGGTGCGGCTGAACCAGAAGCTGCAGTCGAATTTCGATCGCATCCCGCCCGGCGTCACCCCGCCTCTCATCAGGGCCAAGTCCATCGATGACGTGCCCATCCTCGCGCTGACCCTGCACAGTGATCGCTACGACGCGGTCACCCTGCGCCGTCTCGCGGCCGAACTGGAGGACGCGGTCAAGCAGGTGCCCGACGTGGCCGAGACCACCCTGATCGGCGGACAGCGCCGCACCATCATGGCTTCCATCGATCCGGCGAAGCTGGCGGCCCGCAACCTGAGCCTGGCCGGCATCGTGCCCGTGCTCCAACAGGCCAATCGCCAGTATCGGGCCGGTGAACTCCACTCCGGCAACGAGCAGGTCCTCATCGAGAGCGGTGCCTTCCTCCACTCCGCCGAGGAAGCCGGCGAAGTCGTGCTCGGTGCCTTCGATGGGAAACCGGTCTACCTACGCGACGTGGCGACCTTGAGCGACGGGGCCGATGATCCGGACCACTACGTGCTCTTCGGTCACGGAGCCGCCTCGGGCGAGATCGGGGACGAGGAAACGGCCGTCACCCTGACGGTGGCGAAGCGTCCCGGCACCAATGCCATTTCCCTGGCCGAGGAGATCCTGGCCAAGGTCGATGCCCTTAAGGGCCGCGTCATTCCCGGCGATGTCGAGGTCTCCATCACCCGGCACTATGGCGAGACGGCGGCGGAGAAATCCAACGAACTGCTCTTCCACATGGCCATCGCGGTGGTCAGCGTGTCCCTGCTCATTCTCTTCATGCTCGGCTGGCGCGAGTCGCTGGTGGTAGCCATCGCCATTCCCTCGACCCTGGCCCTGACCCTCCTGGTTTTCTACCTCTACGGTTTCACCCTGAACCGGATCACGCTCTTCGCGCTGATCTTCTCCATCGGGATTCTCGTCGATGACGCCATCGTGGTGGTGGAGAATATCGTGCGTCACTACCGGTTGCCGGAGACCCGCGACAAGCCGGTGCTGAAGGTCGCGATCGAGGCGGTCAGCGAGGTCGGCAATCCCACCGTGCTCGCCACGTGGGCGGTGATCGCGGCCATCGTTCCCATGGCCTTCGTCGGGGGGCTGATGGGCCCCTACATGCGGCCGATTCCCATCGGGGCGAGTGCGGCGATGATCTTCTCGTTGCTCATTGCCTTCATCGTGACTCCCTGGGCTGCCGTCCGGATCCTGAAACGAAAACCCGCGGGGGAGAAGGGGAACGACAGCCACGACAGGGAAGGGCTGATGACGCGGCTCTACCGCCGCTACATGAACTGGTTGCTGGACGGACACCTGCACCAGTGGGGATTCCTGATCATCGTGGTGGCGCTCTTGTTGGGAAGCTTTGCGCTGGTCGGAATCGGATTCGTGAAGGTCAAGATGCTGCCCTTCGACAACAAGAGCGAGTTCCAGGTCATCATCGACATGCCCGAGGGATCGACGCTCGAACAGACGGCGCGGGCCGCGCGGGAGATGGCGGCGGAGATTGCGGTCGAGCCCGAGGTGACCGACTACCAGGTCTACGCGGGAACCGCCTCGCCCTTCAATTTCAACGGGCTGGTCCGCCACTACTTCCTGCGCCGCGGCGCCAATGTCGCCGACATCCAGGTCAACCTGCTGTCCAAGCACGACCGCGACGCCGACAGTCACGACATCGCCAAGCGGGTGCGTCCCAAGCTGCAACCCATCGCCGAGAAATACGGGGCCGCCATCGCCGTGGCGGAGGTGCCCCCGGGACCGCCGGTGCTGCAGACCCTGGTGGCGGAAGTCTACGGGCACGACCGTGGCAACCGCGAGGCCTTGGCGCGCGAGGTGAAGCGTGTTTTCGAAGAGACCCCGGGCGTGGTCGATGTCGATTGGTATGGCGAGGACGACCAGCCGCGTTTCCGGTTTCGCATCGACAAGGAAAAGGCCGCCCTCAACGGCATCACCGCGGAAACCATTTCCCAGACCTTGAAGATGGCGGTGGACGGGATCGATGTCGATCTGGCCCACTTCCCCCGCGAGCGCGAGCCGGTGGTGGTTCGGGTGAAACTGCCCCGCGAATCCCGCACCGATCCCCGGCAATTGCTCGGGTTGCGGGTGCGATCGGGAGACGCCAATGCGCTCCCCGAGCCTGGAGGTCAACCGGCGCCCCCGGCCCTGGTGCCACTGGGCGAACTGGTGACGATCGAGGAGGACGTCATCGACAAGAGCATCTACCACAAGAATCTGCTCCCGGTGACCTATGTGACCGGCGACGTGGCCGATGTGAAGGAGAGCCCGGTCTACGCCATTCTCGAGATGAACGAGAAGCTGGCCGAACTCGACGTCACGAAGTTCGGCGCCACCGATCCGCAGCTGAAGATCCTCAACGCGACCCAGCCCTTCCTCGACGTGGAGCCCTCGATGAAATGGGACGGGGAGTGGCACATCACCATCGAGGTTTTCCGCGACCTGGGCATCGCCTTCGCGGCGGTGCTGGTGCTGATCTACATTCTCATGGTCGGGTGGTTCAAGTCCTTCGTGACGCCGATGATCGTGATGGTGGCGATCCCGTTCTCCCTCATCGGGGTGCTTCCGGCCCATGGCCTGATGGGGGCATTCTTTTCGGCGACCTCGATGATCGGCTTCATGGCCGGGGGAGGTATCGTGGTCCGGAATTCCATCATCCTCGTGGATTTCATCCAGCTGCGCCTCAGGCAGGGGATGCCCCTGCGCGAGGCGGTCGTCGATGCCGGGGCCGTCCGCTTCCGCCCCATGCTGTTGACCGCCATGGCGGTGGTCGTCGGCGCCAGCGTGATCCTGATGGACCCGATCTTCCAGGGGCTCGCCATCGCCCTCATGGCCGGCGAGATCGCCTCGCTGCTCGTCAGCCGCATCGCGGTGCCCGTGATCTACTTCATGGTGAACCGGGAGGATTGATTGAAGCGAGCAACGGTCGTCCATTCGCGAACCGAAAACCCTGAACCCTGAACCGACAAACCGATGAAAATGAACGACTGGATCCGCGCCATCGCGGGGACCTTCATCCTCGCGTCCCTGGCCCTGGCTCACTACGTGAATCCCAACTGGCTCTGGTTCACCGCCTTCGTCGGCGCCAACCTGCTGCAGTCGGCTTTCACCAAGTGGTGCCTGATGGAGAAGATTCTCGCCAAGGCGGGGGTGAAGGCCTGAACGGGGCTGTTGGATACCGGAGGCAAGCCATCCACTACGAACGACGGTCGTAGTCGATCCGGAATTTCTTGCCCCGAAGCTTGGAATCCTGGCAGCGCTCGATGATCCGGTCGGCATGGTCGGCCTGGACATCGACGAGGGTGAACTTCGGGAACAGGGTGATCTTGCCCACCGCGCCCTTGGGCAGATCGGCCTCCCGGTAGAGCATGCCGGCGAGGTCACCCGGCCGAAGTCCGCCGATCTTGCCGATGCTGATGAAGAGGGTGGCCATGCCGTCCTCTGAACCGCCACCGCCTCCTCCTCGCGAATCGGGCGCGAACTTCTGCTCGCGATCGAAGCGGGTGCCGCGCTCTTTCTGGCGCCGTTCGCCGCGCTCTCGGGCGGGCTTGTCCTCGATGATCTCCTCGCCTTCGCGGCTGTTCATCTCGTAGAGCAGGGAAAAGAGCGCGTTCGCGATGTCGGTGGCGGTGTGGCCGGCGTCGAGAAGCCGATCGACGTGGTCGTCGTGGCCGCCGAACTCTCCACCCTCCAGCTTTTCCCGGACGAGTTCGAACAACTTGTCGGCGCGACGGCCCTCGACCTGTTCCTGGGAGGGAATGCGCTCGCGCCGGATCTTCTGGCGGGTGTAGCGCTCGATGTTCTGGAGCCGGTAGATGTCTCGGCCGAAAACGAAGCTGATCGCCTTGCCGCTCCGTCCGGCGCGCCCGGTGCGGCCGATCCGGTGGACGTAGTCCTCGGGGTCCTGGGGCAGGTCGTAGTTGAAGACGATGTCGATGTCGTCGATGTCGAGCCCGCGGGCGGCCACGTCGGTGGCGACCAGGAGTTCGACGGTGCCCTCGCGGAAGCGCCTGAGCACACGCTCGCGCATCATCTGGGTGATGTCGCCGTGCAGCCGGTCGGCGGCGTAGCCGCGGGCAATGAGGGCCTCGGTGCACTCGTCGACGCTCCGCTTGGTGTTGCAGAACACGATGGCGAGCCGAGGCGGGTCCATGTCCAGCAGGCGCGAGAGCACTTCCACTTTGGAGCGCTGGCGAACCTCGTAACAGGACTGCTCGATCGACTCCACGGTGAGAGCCTTGCGCTCGATCTGGATGAGTTCCGGATCGTTTCCGAAGCGACCGATCAATCCCTCGACCTGCCGGTTCATGGTGGCGGAAAAGAAGAGGGTCTGTCGTTCCTCCTTGAGAGCTCCCAGCAGTTCCTCCATGTCCTCGCGGAAGCCCATGTCGAGCATCCGGTCGGCTTCGTCGAGAACGGCAAAACCGGCGGCATCGAGTTTCAAGGCCCCGCGTCGCCAGAGATCCAGGAGGCGACCGGGTGTCCCCACCACGACCTGCGCGCCGCGCGAAAGCAGCTTGAACTGCCGCTCCATCGAGGCCCCGCCATAGACGGGAGCCACGGTCAGCGATTCGCCGAAGCCGGTGCCGAGCAGGTGCACCTGTTCGCAGACCTGAACCGCGAGTTCACGGGTGGGGCAGACGATCAGCGCCTGGGTGCGGCGGTCATGGGTGTCGATTTTTTCCAGCAGCGGGAGAGCGAACGCCGCCGTCTTTCCCGAACCGGTCTCGGAAAGTCCGACGATGTCGCGCCCGGTGAGCGCCACCGGAATCGCGAGGGCCTGGATGGGCGAGGGACGCTCGAAGCCGAGCGATTCGACCGCCCGGAGAAGATGGGGGCTGAGGCCGAGTTCGGAAAAGGGAGGGGTATCCATGAATAGCGAAAAGAAAGGAGAGGGGGCATTGCGCACGATGGATGCGCAGGATAGCGGGGGCCGCCACGGAAACCGGGCGAGAGGCACGGGGGACCCGCAACGTCGGCCGAATTTCGAAAAGCGCGAGCGATTGTTTTGGCTTTCTCCTCGCGGGGATTCATGACAGGAAAGACGCCATCAAGTGCCTGTCGCCCTTCGCGGTGCTCGCTATGATCGCCCTTCCCTCATGAGTCAGTCTCTTCCCATATCCATGAAGTGTCCGCCGCCGCTGGAGCCGGATTTCGTGCCCGCGGCCCTCTGGAACCGCGCTTTTCGCGAGCGTGTCGTCGCCTCGGGTGGCGGCCGTCCCTTCGGCATCGCCCTGGAGCAACCTGACGGAACGGTGTCGGTTTTCGAGACCGCGATCCTGTCCTCCGGCGATCCCGCAGCCGAGGCGCTGAACTTCCGCACCATCGAGCGGCTTGTGAAATTCCTGCTTTGGCAGCGCGGTGGCTATCGGGTCCATCTCGGTGGCGATGCCGATCTCGCCGGCAGGATCGCCGCCCTCTACGCGCCGGGCGGGGAGCGCGAGTTCGACTTTCATTTCATGGGGCGGAAGGCCTATCGACGTCCGCTGGAGATCGTGAGCGTCGCTTTCGAGGATCTGCCGGCAGCCAACGAAGCGGCGGTCGAACTCGGTGGGCACCTCGACGGCTGCCGGATCGGTTTCGATCTCGGCGGCAGCGACCGCAAGTGCGCGGCGGTGATCGACGGCGAGGTCGTTTTCTCGGAAGAGGTTCCCTGGGATCCCTATTTCCAGAGTGATCCGGACTATCACCTCGACGGCATTCGTCACAGCCTGAATCGAGCCGCCGAGCACCTTCCACGGGTCGATGCCATCGGCGGCAGCGCCGCCGGGGTCTACGTCAACAACGAGGTTCGAGTCGCGTCGCTCTTTCGCGGGGTGCCCGACGAGGTCTTCGAAACGCGGGTGCGGCGGATGTTCCTCGATCTCCAGCAGGAGTGGAACGGCGTGCCCTTCGTGATCGTGAACGACGGCGACGTCACCGCCCTGGCCGGTTCGATGGCGACCGGCGATACCGGAGTCCTCGGCGTGGCCATGGGCACCAGTGAGGCGGTCGGCTTCGTCAATCCCGAGGGCCACATCACCACCTGGCTGAATGAACTCGCCTTCGCTCCGATCGACTACCAGGAAAAGGCGCCCGCCGACGAATGGTCCGGAGGCCTTGGGGTCGGCGCCCAGTATCTCTCGCAGCAGGCGGTGGGGCGGTTGGCGACTCGCGGCGGCTATCATTTTCCGGAGGGAATGCCGCTGCCGGAACGTCTCATCGCGGTGCAGGAGGCGATGGAAAAGGGCGAGCGGGGCGCGGCGCAGATCTTCGAGACCGTCGGCCGCTACTTCGGATACGCGGTGGCCCACTACGCCGGTACCTATGACATCCGGCAGATCCTGGCCCTGGGACGGGTGACCTCGGGATCGGGCGGCGACCTCCTGCTGAAGGAAGCGAAGGATGTTCTCGCGATCGAATTTCCCGATCTCGCCGAGCGGATCCAGTTCCGCCAACCGGGCGAGAAGGAGAAACGGCATGGTCAGGCCATCGCCGCGGCCAGCCTGCCGGAGGCCGCCCAATGAGCTTGGCGCGCCGGCCACTGGCGGACACCGGGCTCGAGGTCGGCGTGCTCGGGCTCGGTTGCGTGACCTTCGGTCGCGAGATCGATGCCGCGACCTCGTTCGGGATTCTCGATCATGCCCGCGAGTCCGGCATCAACCTGCTCGATACCGCCGCCGCCTATCATGCCGGGGCCTCGGAGCGGGTGCTCGGCGACTGGCTGGCTGATCGCGGGTGTCGCGACGAGTTCGTGGTGGCGACGAAAGCCCACCTGCCGCTGACGCGCTCGGCATTGAAGCAATCGGTCGCGGAAAGCCTGCGGCGTCTCCGGGTCGAGGTGATCGACCTGTTTCAATGCCATGCCTGGGACGAGGCGACGCCGCTGGAGGAGACCCTGGCGGCGCTCCGGGAACTCATCGACGAAGGAAAGATTCGCCACGCCGGTTGCAGTAATTGGACCGCCGCGCAGTTGGCGTCCGCTCGCGAGCTGGCCGCTCGGGATTCCAGCCTGGCGAGCCTCGTCTCGATCCAGCCACCCTACAATCTCGTGCAGCGGGAGATCGAGGGCGAGACGCTGCCGCTTTGTGAAGCGAAGGACATCGCCGTCCTCGCCTACAGCCCCCTCGCCGCCGGATTCCTGACCGGCAAATACCGGCGGGATGGGGAAGTGCCGGCGGGAACGCGTTTCGACGTCATTCCCGGCCATCAGCCGATCTATTTCACCGAGCGAGGCTGGCGCATTGCCGAGGGCTTGGGGGAACTTGCGGAGCGCGAAGGAACCAGTCCCGTCGCGTTGGCGCTGGGCTGGGTGACGGGGCGATCCGGCGTCACGTCCGTGCTCGTGGGAGCGAGAACCACCGGCCATGTCGATCAGGCGTTGGCGGCCCTGCGAGAGCCGTTGGACGCGGGGCTGGTGGCGGAGTTGGGGCGGTTGGGAAATGCGGGGCCACGCTCGCCCAGGGCCTGACCGAGTCGGGAGAAAGGCGCCCATTCCGGAATCATTCGTCAGAACAGTTCGCGAATCACTCGCCCACCGTCGGACAGGTTCACGGCCACGCCGCCGGGACGTTCCAGTCGCCGACTCTCGGGAATGCCAAGCTTGCGGTAGATGGTCTCCGCGTAGTCGTAGGGTGTGTAGAGACTCTCGGTCACGTCGCCGCCATGCTTGTCGGTGGCCCCGATGACGGCGCCGCCGGGGCAGGCCGCGCCGGCGAAGGCGATGGACATGGCCCGGCTCCAGTGATCGCGTCCGCCGTGCTGATTGATCTTCGGTGTGCGTCCCATCTCGGTGACGAAACAGAGCAGCGTCTCGTCGAGCAGCCCCCGCTCGTCCATGTCCTCCACCAGGGCGCTGAAGGAACGGTCGAGGCTCGGCATCATCACCGGATGGGGGAGTCCGTAGCGTTCCTGGTTGCTGTTGCCCTGGGGGCCGCCGCAGGGGCCGTTGCGGTAGATCCCTTCGTGATGGTCCCAGTTGAGGAAGACTCCGTTCGGCTGACCGTAGCCGGGACGCTCGACATGCTCCGGCGGCTGGATCACGGTCACCGTGACGAAGCGCACTCCGGCCTCGATGAGCCGCCGGCCGAGCAGGTAGCAGTGACCGCGGTGATCCCTTCCGTAGCGATCGCGCGTCCGATCCGATTCCCGGGAAAGGTCGAAGGCGGCCTGGGCGGCGGGACTGGTGAGCAGGTCGAGGGCGTGCTCGGTGTGCGATTTCATCGCCCGCCCGCCGGGCGTATCGGCGAGAGCGGAATGGTCCAGAGCCTCCAGGAGCGAGCTTCGCTCGGCGAAGCGCCTGCCGTCGAGCCCGCGGGCGGGACGGAGCGATTTCACCTCCCAGTCCGGCTCGGCGAGGTTCTCGCCGAGATTGCGGGTGCCGAGTTTCCACGGAGCCCGGTGGGCGGGAAGGAAACCGGTCGAGGAAACCGCGTTCGGCATGTTGATGCCGGGACAAAAGATGTAGCCGGGCATCTCCGGACGGTCCGTGCCGAGGATCTCGGTGACCACGGAGCCGATGTCGGGAAAATCGAAGGCGTTGTTGAATCGGTAGCCCTTGAAGAATTCCTGGCAGCATTCCCGGTGTCCGGCGGTGGCGGCGGAGGTCATCGAGCGAACCACCGCGAGCCGGTGTGCCTGCTTTGCGGTCAGGGGCATCAGCGAGGAGAAATGCGTGCCCGGTACCGAGGTGGAAACGGGGCCGAAAGGCGAACGATGATCGGCGAGGGCCTCCGGTTTCGGATCGAAGGAATCCATCTGGCTGATGCCGCCTTCCTCGTAGACCACGAGCACCTGTTTGGCGCGTCCCGGCAAACTGCCGGCCGCGGAGCAGGCCTCCAAAGCCAGCCACTCGGGTAGCCCGAGGCCCAGGGCACCGGCGGAAAGCGATTTCAGGGCGCGCCGGCGAGCGGGATCGACGGGATCGGAGTTGCGGCGGCCGAGAAGCAGGTTCACGAGATGCCGAGGCTATCGGGAAATACCGCCGAGCGCCATCCCGTGCCTGCGCCAGAGATCGGACCTGTCGACAAGATCACTCCGCGCCGCCTTCACCTTCGGGCGCCGGCTTCTGGAGTGGAATGGTGATCGCGATTCCGGCGAAACGATCCTCGAGGGACTGGCGATTGGGCACGTGGCACTTGAGGCATTCATTCTGGATCTTGATCATGCCGACGTGGCGGTACTTGCCCCGTTCCACGTCGGCGTATTCGGTGGCGCCCTTGAGGATGGCTGCCGCCGCCCGTTTCTCGAAGTCGTCCTGTGGCTTGTGATCGACGTCCTTGGTCGCGTTGACCCCGAGCCAGCGGATCTCGACACCGAAACTGCGGGAGATCTCCTTGAACACGTCCTCCAATGACTGCGACGGCAGGTTCAACTCCTCGTCGTCCCCGAAGAAGTCGCGGTGCATGACCTGGAGCGCGCCGTGAATGGTCTCGTGGAGAATTCGGGCCCGTCCCCGGGCTTCCTCGGCGGTGGCGGGAAGGTCGGCCCGGCTCGGCGATGCGGATTCCGTGGTCTCTTCGTCGGCACGCACGAGATTGAGCGCGAAGGGGACCAGGCAGAGCAACGAAAGGGCGCGAAAGAACATCATGGGTTTATAGTTGTATTTTCGATGCAACAAAACAAGGGGAATCGCCGAGTTTCGGATGGCGGATTTGCGGTGGAGCCTTGCGGCGCGATTGCCGGCGCGAGCGGACAATTTCCGACCCAACCCTGTTGACTCCGGGATGGAACCCTGTTGATTCGGAACGCCCGAACGCGCTTTGTCCATGTCCTACCGCCAGAAGCTCCAGGCCCATCTCGAGAAATCCGGTTCCCGCCTCTGCGTGGGCATCGATCCTCGTCCGGAAAAGCACCCCGGCGGGGTGGAGGAGATCCGGGATTTCGTGGAGCGTGTCATCGAGGAAACGGCCCCGCACGCCGGGGCATTCAAGCCGAACATCGCCTACTTCGAGGCCTTCGGCGTGGCCGGCTACCAGTTGCTGGAGGACCTGATCGGGCAGATGAAGAAGACGGCGGTGCCGATCATTCTCGACGCCAAGCGCGGCGACATCGGCACCACCCAGGCCCACTACGCGCAGGCCTATTTCGACCAGTGGGATGTCGATGCCGTGACCCTGAGCCCCTACATGGGGTTCGATTCGGTGGAGCCGTTTCTCCAGCACGAGGACAAGGGAGTCTACCTGCTCGGCGTCACTTCCAATCCCGGCGCCGCCGACCTGGAAACGCGCCCGCTGGCCGACGGTCGCGAGGTCTTCGAACTGGTCGGGGAAATGGCGACCCGTGCCCCCGAGAAGATCGGGCTGGTGGTCGGGTTGACCAACGCCTCGTCCGAAGTGCTGGAGAAGATTCCCGATGTGCCTCTGCTCATTCCCGGTCTCGGTGCCCAGGGAGGGGACCTGGAGGCGCTGGCGGGAGAGAATCGCGAGGCTCCCTCGGTGATCAACGTGTCCCGAGGCATCCTTTACGCCGACCCGGAACTTACCTTTGCCCAGAAAGCCCAAGATTATGCGAACCGAATTGCCGACGTCCTCGGATGAAACCATCGCGCTGTTGAAGGATTACGGCGCGGTCGAAGAAGGTCACTTCCTGCTGGCCAGCGGAAATCACTCCAATTTCTACGTGAAAAAGGGGAAGCTGGTTCAGCATCCCTGGGAATTGCAGAAAATGATCGAGCAGCGCGTCGAAGCGATGCGGGAACTCGGCCAGATCGATGTGGTTCTCAGTCCAGCGATGGGGGGAGTTCCTGTGGGTCAACAGGTTGGATTGGCTTTGCACGCGAGAACGATATACGCGGAGCGGAATGCCGAGACCAACCAACTGGAGCTGAAACGGGGCTTCGAGATCAAGGAAGGCGAGCGTCTGCTGCTGGTGGAGGACGTGATCACCACGGGAGGGACCCTGTTGGAGTTGACGGACTTCATCGAGTCGCAGGGCGGTGAGGTCGCCGGCGTTTTCGTGGTCGTGAATCGCTCCGGCAAGCACAAGGTCGGTGACTATCCGGTGGTCAGCTGCATGGAAGTTCAGTTCCCGGTCTACGCACCCGACGAGGTTCCGGAATGGCTGGCGGCGATCCCGGCGGTGCGGCCGGGGACGAAGAAGGTGGAGTGACGACACTGGGAGTGCGGGCGTCTCGCCCGCTTCGATGCCAGCGCAATGACGCGCGACAGCCGGAACAAAGTGGAGTCAGCCGGAAGCAATTCCTTATCGCTTCCAATCGACCGGGGCGACGAGGGATCGTCGCGCTCCAATATCCAGCCTGATGAAGCGGGCGAGACGCCCGCGCTCCCAGTGAGACTCTACGCGCCGGCTTTGGCTTGGGCGGTCGAGGACTTTTCTCCGAAGAGGTAGGCCATTCGTTTCATCCCGTTGGGCGGACCGACGAGCACGAGTTTGTCGCCGGCCTGGGGCGTGAAAAGCGCGGTGGGGTTGAGGTCGCGCTTCTTGCCCCGATCGACGGCGACCACGGTCATGCCGGTGCGGGTGCGCACGTGATTCTCGGCCAGGGGACGATCGATGAGAGCAGGGAAATCCTCGATCGGGGCGGTGAACAGCTCGATGGGGGTGTCGCTATCGACCTCGTCGCAGTGGGGGCCGTGATCGACGATGGGCGTGACCATCATCGCCAGGATCTTGCTGGCACTGAGGACCGGCGGACAGACGACGCGATCGGCGCCGGCGCGGATGAGCTTGGTATGGGTGCGTTCCTCCTCGGTGCGGGCGATGATGTTGAGATCTTCGCTGAAACCGCGGGCCGTGAGGGTGACGTAGACGTTGTCGGCATCGCCCGGCAGGCAGGTGGCCAGTCCCTTGGCGCGTTCGATGCCGGCCAGCTCGTAGATTTCCTCGTCGTGGGCGTCGCCCTGGACGACGGCGTAGCCCAGTTCCTCGGCGAGCTGGATTCGCTGGGGATCGACCTCGATGAGCACGAAGGGCACGTCCTTTTCCCGGAGGTCGGCGCAGAGGGCGCGGCCCATGCGGCCGAAGCCAACGATGATGTAGTGGTCGGTGAGTTTGGCGATGCGCATCTGGATCTGTCGTTTCTTGAGAAATCGGGTCATCTGACCATCGACGATGAAGGTCACCAACGTGCCGGCGGCGTAGATGGTGGTGAAAATGCCCCCGATCATGAGGATGGTGGCGACGATCCGCTCGTCGCCCTCGGCGGCCTCCATGCCGACGGTGGTGAGGACGATGAGCGTCAGGTAGAAGGCGTGAAAGAAACTGTGCTCGGGGTCGGCGACCATGAAGCCCACGGTCCCGAAGGCGAGGAGGGCGAACAGCAGCCAGCCGCACAGTTTCAGATGACGCAGAGAGTCGGAAATGGGAGGAGGGGGTTCGGGTTTCCCGAGTGGAGGCAGGTTTCGTGCCGCGGAGAGAAAAAGGAAAGATTTCCGAAAGTTCCAGCAAAAACCGGTTGACCCGCCTTCGGCGTCTCCTAAATGGTATCTATGGGTGACCTGCCACTTGGTTTAAGCTTCGACGACGTTCTGCTCGTTCCGCAACGGAGCGCGATTCTCCCGGCCGATGCCGATCTTTCCACGCGCCTGACGGACGGCATTCCGCTGAACATTCCCATCGTCTCCTCGGCGATGGACACGGTGACCGAGGCCGAACTCGCGATCGCGCTGGCTCGCGAAGGCGGCATCGGCGTGGTCCACCGAAACATGCCGATTCCCGATCAGGCCGAAATGGTGGCCCGGGTGAAGCGCTCCGAGAACATGGTGATTCCGGACCCGTTCACGGTGACGCCGGACACCACCCTGGTGACGCTCCAGCAGATCATGGCGGAGAAGGGGGTCAACGGCTTCCCGGTCGTGGACATGGAAGGCAAGCTCGCCGGCATGGTGACGACCCGCGACATCTGGTTGATCGAGAATCCGGGCGGCACCGTGGCCGACGTGATGACCCCGCGGGAGAAGCTCAAGACCGGCACCGCCAACACCTCGCTCGACGAGGCGCGCCGAATGCTCTACCAGAACCGGATCGAGAAACTGCCGCTGGTCGATGAGAACGACAAGCTGGCGGGACTGATCACCTCGCAGGACATCGAGAAGCGCGAGCGCTACACGAACGCCGCCAAGGACGAGGGCGGGCGCCTCCGGGTCGGGGCCGCCATCGGGGTGGGCGAAGACTGTTTCGAGCGGGCCGCCGCCGTCATCCAGGCGGGGGCCGACGCGGTGTTCATCGATGCCGCCACCGGCCACACCACCCGGGTGCTCCAGGTGATCGAGAAACTGCGTGGCGAATACCAGGTTCCGGTGGTGGCGGGCAACGTGGTCACGGAGCAGGGCGGGCTCGACCTCATTTCCGCCGGCGCCTCCGCCATCAAGGTCGGGGTGGGCCCCGGTTCGATCTGCACCACCCGGGTCATTTCCGGCGTGGGCACACCGCAGTTCACCGCCATCCAGGAAGTTTCCAAGGCCACCCGGGAGAAGGGCATTCCCCTCATTGCCGACGGCGGGATCCGTTACTCGGGAGATATCGTCAAGGCCCTCGCCGCCGGGGCCGATCTGGTCATGCTGGGGTCGCTGCTGGCCGGCTGCAAGGAGAGTCCCGGGGCCATGGTGAACTACCAGGGCCGGACCTGGAAGGAATATCGCGGCATGGGATCGCTCAAGGCCATGCGGAAGGGGTCCGGAGACCGCTACGGGCAGAATTCCAGCGGAAAGCTGGTCGCGGAGGGGGTCGAGGCCCGCGTTCCCTATCGCGGTCCGCTCAGCGACACGGTTTTCCAGTTGCTCGGAGGCCTGCGCTCCGGCATGGGCTACGTGGGAGCCGCCAACCTCGGCGAACTGCGCGACAAGGCACGCTTCGTGCGGATCACGCCCGGCGGGCTCAAGGAAAGTCATCCCCACGACATCACCATCACCGAGGAGCCGGTGAACTACCAGAGTGGTTCCTGATCCGGGGCCTGTTTGTTTTTGTTTCCCTCACGACCATGGAGAATCCCATTGCCGTCATCGATTACGGCTCGCAGTACACGCAGCTCATCGTGCGTCGCATTCGCGAGTTCGGTTACTTTTCCAAGCTTTATCAGCCGGAGGAACTGCGCGAGACGGGGGCGCCGCCAGCGGTGATATTGTCCGGCGGGCCGCGTTCTACGCTCGAACCGGATGCGCCCGACATCGATTTCGAATACCTGCGCGAACTGGGCGTCCCGGTGCTCGGTGTCTGCTACGGGATGCAATTGCTGAACCTGAAATTCGGCGGAACGGTCGCGCCCGGTCACACGCGCGAGTACGGGCCGGCCGCGCTGTTGCCGGTCGAGGGCGGGGTGCTCTTCGAAGGGGTCCGGGATCATTCCCAGATCTGGATGAGCCATTCGGACACCTGCAAGATGCCGGAGGGAACCCGGGTCCTGGGCGAGAATCTCGACGGGATCCCGGTGGGGCTGCAGTGGGACGAGAATTTCTACGGGATCCAGTTCCATCCCGAGGTTTCCCACACCGACGAGGGAAAGAAGATCCTCAAGAATTTTCTCAGCCTGGCGAAGAATCCCACCGAGTTTCGGATCGAGTCCTTCAAGGATCAACTCATCGAGCGGGTGCGGGAAGAAGTGGGAGACCGAAAGGTCGTCTGCGGCGTTTCTGGGGGAGTCGATTCCTCGGTCTTGGCGGCGCTCCTGCACGAGTCGGGGGTCGATACCCGCTACATCTTCGTCGACAATGGCCTTCTCCGGAAGAACGAGGCCGAGGAGGTCGAGGCCCAGTTTCGCACGGTGGGCATCGAGATTGAGACCATCGATGCTTCGAAGCGGTTTCTCGATGCCCTCGCCGGAGAGACCGATCCCGAGCAGAAGCGGCGCATCATCGGCCGCCTTTTCGTGGATGTTTTCTTCGACGCGGTCGGCAAGGATGTCGAACTCCTGGCCCAGGGGACGCTGTATCCCGACGTGATCGAGAGCGCCACGAGCGGCTCCATCGCATCGACCATCAAGACGCACCACAACCGGGTCGATCGGATCATGGAACTGAAGGCCCAGGGACGGGTCATCGAGCCGCTCGATGAACTCTTCAAGGACGAGGTGCGCGACCTCGGGAGAGCGCTGGGTCTTCCCGAGCCGGTGGTGGGGCGCCATCCGTTCCCGGGACCGGGACTGGCGGTTCGCTGTCCCGGCGAAGTCACCGAGGAGAAACTGGAGATCATTCGCGAGGCCGACGCCATTTTCATCGGCCTGCTGCGTGAGCGTAAGCACTACGACCGCGTCTGGCAGGCCTATGCCGCGCTCATCCCCACCAAGACCGTCGGGGTGAAGGGGGACGAGCGCTGCTA
>JAUIGT010000583.1 GCA_030432615.1 Verrucomicrobiia bacterium | reverse complement strand
TCCGGCGGGCGGCACGATCCAGAGCGCGGCGACGGGTTTTTCCCCCTCCTTGGCAGCGGGAGCCTGGCCCGCGAGAATCCAGGTTTCCTCGGGACCCGGAGCGGGGGCCGAAATCTTCGCGAAGCCAGTCAACCACGGCGAGACCGGGCTGGCCTCCGGCACCCGCATCACCAGGCCCGACCACGAGCCGGAAACCACGTTGGGCGACAAGAGGAGATCGCCGTCCGGGAGGACGGCGGGAGAGCCGCGAAACAACTCGCCCAAGGTCCCGAACCTCCACACGGTAATCACCGATTTGACGAAGTCCGCACCTTCGTCGGCGTCGGTATCGAAGAGCCGGGTGATGCCGGTGGCGTGGACCACGTAGAGCGACTTCGGCAGGTAGCCGGCGTGGAGACCGGTGGCGCCTTCCAGGCCAAAACGCGACCAGGGTTGCCAGGCTTCCTGGTTCGGAGCCGTTCGCCAGATCAGGCCGTCCCGGGCCAGGAGCACCATTCCGCCGTCGGGCGCGAAATCCAGGGCGGCCACCTGGCCGCGAGCCGCGTCCGGAACCGGCAGGGTATCGATGGTGTAGGGGCCCGGGGCGGTCGATGGCGATTCCTCTCCCGGTGCGGACAGGACGGAGCCGAGAATCGAAGCCGCGCCGATGGCGGCGGTCGCGATACCGTTCCGGAAGCCGCTGCCGGCCTGTCTGGAGGAGCGCGGAGTCATTCGTCCTTGTCGCTTTTGGGCGCGTCTTTTGATTCAGGTTGGGACGCCTCTTGGACCGGAGGTGAAGGCGCGTTGCGGGCGACCCACGCCTCGGCCAGTTCCGGCAGGTCGGGTTGCGCCGGCCAGGTCCAGTTCAGGGACATCTCGATGGAATCGGATTGGGGAACCGTCACCACCGGACCGGACCACGAACCCGTGGACGCCTTGACCCGATCCTTCCAGCGCTCGGGGACCGTGACCTGGAGCCCGAACTCGGCCTGGGTGATCTTCCACTGCTGGACGAAGCCGCCGCCGCCGGGCTTGGGGCGAATGCGTTCCTCCACGCCGAGTCGACCGAAGTAGTAGAGAAACTCCGGGCCGCCCTCGACCATGCGGTAGCCGAAGAACTCGGGAGGTCCCCAGGCGCCCAGAGTGGCGGCGAAGGGAGCCGCGCCTTCGGCGACATATTGCAGATCCCGGGGTTCGGCCTCGCCCTTCCACGCGAACAGTATCCGGCACTCGACGGGGTCCCACGCGTAGCCGAATTCCTCGTGCTGGACCGTGATCATTCCCGGGAGCAGTTCGATGGGCTCGTCGGGTTTGCCCCGCGTGAGCTGTCGTCGGTAGATCAGGGAGACCTCGTCGGAGACGGGATTGGGCAGGGTGCCCTGTCGAATCGAGATCTCCGCGGCCGGAAGAGGATGAGCCGGTGCTTGCGGGGTTTCCGGTTCCGGCTTCGGCGGCGCCTCCGGCTTTTCCTGCGAGCGGACCGCCGGCACGGCGATCGCGGCCAGGCCGAGGAGAAGCAGGAACCTGATGGGGGTGCGCATGAAGCGCCAACGGAACACCATGGCGAGCCGATCGGCAAGGCGCAGAAATGCCGCTGGCGGGCTTCGGGTTTTGACACAACCCTGTTGGGCCGATGACTCGACCCTCCTGGATTCTCTCCCGCGCCCGAAAATGCCTCCTGTTGTGCCTCGCCGTCCTCCTCGCCGGAGGGGGCCTGGTTCGAGCGCAGGGGCTGATCACCCCGATCCAGGGCTACCTCTCGGTGGAGCCCTTCGAGTTGAGAAAGGAGTTCGTGATGCGGTTCGATGCCGTTGCCGAGCGGATCGGAGCCGGCGACATCGCCACGATCGATGCCACGAATCGCGCGGACTTGGAAAAACGGATCGGCGATTGGCTGGAGGGAAAATGTCCCGTCGAGGTCGATGGCACGCCGCTTTCGATGGAACGCGACCGGGTACATTTCGTGAGACCGGATCCCGAAAAAGGCCTCGTGGTGGAGGATCGGGAGAGTGTCCCGGTTTCCGAGGCTCTCGTCGGCGTGGTTTTCGCCGCCGCCCTCGACGGTCCGCCCGAGGAAGTGAAGGTGAGGTGGGAGGTCTTTCCCGCCGACGGATCCGAGGCCATTGTCGAAGCGGGAGCGCGGGGGCAGCGCGCGGCGCGCAAGCTGACCCCTGACAATGCGGAGCTGGTGTGGAAAAACGAGGCCGGCCTGGCGGTGCCGGAACTGCTCAAGTTGCCTCCCGCGCCCGAAGATCCGGGCAGCCGTTTGGCAGGCTGGTGGCCCTCGGCGATTTTCGGTGCTCTCGGACTGGTGGCGTTGGGGATCTCCTTGCGGTTGCGGGGAACAGGCAAGACGGGTGCCTTGCTGGTCGGTTTCATGGCGATGGCTGCGGCGGTGGGCCTGCCGTCGTTCCTGAAATCGGAACCACTGAGCGTGACGGCGGAAGAAGCCGACGAGATCAGCTACGCCCTGCTGCGGAACATTTACCACGCCTTCGATTACCGCCGCGAGTCGGACATCTACGATGTGCTGGCGAAGAGCGCCGAGGGAGACCTTTTGACGCAGATCTACCTGGAGGTGCAGCGTTCTCTTCAGGTCGAGAGCCAGGGCGGCGCCCGTGTCCGGGTGACCGACCTGGACTTGCGCAAGTGCGAGTTGCCGGAAGAGCAGCCGGTCGGCGCGTTCCTCGTGAATTCCGAATGGGTCGCCGTCGGCACCGTGACCCATTGGGGGCACACCCACGACCGGGTCAATCGCTACAAGGCGAAGATGACGATCGCTCCCCGCGACGGCGAGTGGCGACTGGTGGGGCTGCAACTGGAGAGCGAGGAGCGAATCTGAGGCGGCTCACGCCAGCGCCCCGTGCATGACTTCGCCGAAGTCGCGTTCGAGGCGCTTGCGGCCGGGAACTTCGAGCTTGCGCGGGTCGAGGCCCATCTGGTGGAGCACGGTGGCGTGAAGGTCGGTGACGTAGTGGCGTTCCTCCACGGCATGGAAGCCGAGTTCGTCGGTGGCGCCGTGGACGTGGCCCTTCTTCACGCCGCCGCCGGCCATGACCACGGAGAATCCGTGGGGATGGTGATCGCGGCCGGTGCCGTTGACGCTCTTGTCGCGGAACTCGGCGCCGGGAGTGCGTCCGAATTCGCTGCCCCAGACGACCAGGGTGTCGTCGAGCAGACCGCGGAGCTTGAGATCCCGGATGAGACCGGCGACCGGCTGATCGACCTCCTTCGCGAGGCGGGAGTGGTTCTTCACGATGTCCCGATGAGAATCCCAGGCGCCGGCATTGCCGGTGTAGCCGTGGAAGATCTGCACGAAGCGGACCCCGCGCTCGACGAGGCGCCGGGCGGCGAGGCATTTTTCACCGAAGGGCTTGGTTTCCTTCTGGTCGAGCCCGTAGAGCGAGCGGATCTCGGGATGCTCTTTCTCCAGGTCCATCACTTCAGGAACGGCGGTCTGCATCTGGAAAGCCAGTTCGTAGCTCTGGATGCGGGCCTGGAGTTTCTGGTCGTCGGGATAGTCGATACCGGCGAGTCGGTTGAGTTGCCCGAGCAGGCCGAAATTTTCCCTCTGTTCCTCGGCGGTGAGTTTCTCGTCGGCGGGACGAACGAAGCTGAGCGGATCCTTCGGATCCACCTTCAGGCGCAAGGCGGCGTGCTGAGGTGCGAGGTAGGAGGCGCCGTGGGTATAGGCGGCGCCGCAACAATCGGCGCTGGGATTGCCGAGGACCACGAACTCGGGGAGATTCGCCCGTTCAATCCA
>JAUIGT010000041.1 GCA_030432615.1 Verrucomicrobiia bacterium | reverse complement strand
TGTCGTGGACGCAGTCGCCGATGATGGGCCCGATCTTGTCGAGGACGCTGGCGCCGACCCAGGCGGGGAGGTTGCGGCGCGCGTACATGGAGATGACGCGACCGATCTTGCCGGCGGCGATGGCCTCGCGGGCGGCGGCGTAGCGGGGATTGAACCGGCAGATGTGGCCGACCATGAAGGAGCCGCTCGCCTTCTTCGCGGCTTCCACGATGGCGTCGCAGTCCGCGACGGTGGAGGCCATCGGCTTTTCGAGAAAGACATGCTTGCCCGCCTCCAGCGCGGCCACGGTGGGTTCGACGTGCTGGTCCCACATGGTGGTGATGCTGACCGACTCGATCTCGGGATCGGCGAGCATCGCGTGATAGTCGGTATAGCGTTTCTCCGCCGGCACCCGGAACCGTTCACCCACTTCCGCAAGCCGTGATTCGGTGCGCGTGCAGAGGCCCGCGATTTCCACCTGCGGGATGCCGTCGAGCGCCTCGCAGTGCTTCTCGCCGAACCAGCCCAGTCCGATGACTCCGTGTTTGACCTGTCTCATAGGTCGTCAGTTTGAACGTGGGTTCCTATCGGAGACAAGCACGCGATTAGGGAAATGGAATGAGGAAGGCAGGAAAGCAGGAAGGATTTCTTGCTCGAAGACTTACAGAGTCGCTAGGGTTGAGAATGTCTCTGGAATTGAGAGAGCTGAGTTCGTCGGTGATTGGGGCCTGCATCGAAGTGCACCGACAGCTTGGACCGGGCTTTCTCGAATCGATCTACGAGAACAGCCTCCGGATTGAGATGCGAAAACGGGGGATTTCAGCCGAGTTTCAGAAGGAAGTGCCGGTTTTCTACTGCGGTGAGCAAGTGGGGCTCCACCGAGTCGATCTCTTGGTGGCCGAACAACTCGTCGTCGAGCTGAAAGCCATCAAAGCCTTGGAAGACGTCCATTTCGCTCAAGTTCGCAGCTACCTCAAAGCGCTCAACCTGAGGCACGGTTTGCTCGTCAACTTTGCCACTCATCCGCTGACGGTGAAGCGAGTGATCGCTTCTGTTTAAGACCAGATTCCAATAACCTCTGGACGATTGATAGAAATGGAAAAAAGGATTCTAGCCTTCGGTTATTTTTTGTGATGCGAGCCCTCGCCTCCCGGATGCTTCGTTCCGCTTCGGTCAGGTAGCTCGCTACCTTCCCTCAGCGCGCCTCGCCCCGAAAACCGAAGGTCTCGCAAATCGTCCAGATCTTATTTGGATCTGGTATAAGACCCCAAAGCAATTCCTGCTTTCCTGCCTTCCTTATTCCCGTAACCGCCTCTTCTATCCTGCTTGGAGCCGTTCGAGATACTTCGCGAGCATGTCGAACTCCAGGTTCACCCGTTTCCCCGCCCTCGCCGCGCCGAGGTTGGTGACTTCGGCGGTGTGGGGAATGATCCAGATCGTGAACCGGTCGTCCTGCAGATCGGCTACGGTCAGGGAAATGCCATCGACGCAGATCGATCCCTTCCGGATCACGTAGCGCGCGAACTCCCGCGGCAGCGCGACCTCGAGCCGGTGATCCTGGCCGAACGGTTCCCAGGCGAGGATCTCGCTGACGCAATCGACATGTCCCTGGACGAAGTGGCCGCTGAGCCGGTCACCCACCGCGAGGGCGCGCTCGGCATTGACGAAATCGCCGGTCGCGAGGTCGCCGAGGTTGGTAACGCGCAGGGTTTCCGCGAGCAGATCGAAGGCGGCGGTGCCGGCGGCCGGGTCGATGGCCGTCGCCGTGAGACAGGCGCCATTGACGGCCACGCTCTCGCCGATTTCCAACTCGTCGGCGAAGGGCAGGCGCACCACGAGACGGGCGCCGGTTTCCACCGGTTCCAGGGCGGCGATTTCCCCGCGTGCCTCAACGATTCCCGTGAACATGATCGGCGTGACTCAGGTAGGAAACGACAAACAGCAGGGCGAGCAGGAAGACGGCGAGGCAGGCGGTGATGCCGATGGGAAAGGCGCCCCGCTCGCAGCGAAGGTAGACCAATTCCTTGCGGCGCGCGATTTCCTCGGCGTCGTGGCCCTGGATCTTCCACACGGGCGTCATCGCCGTGGTGGCGAGGTAGGAAGGGCCGTGGGCAAAGAATCGGGTGATGGCGGGAACGACCCGACCGTTGACGACCCTGGCGGTGGCGGTGTTGATCCCGTTCAGCGACCAGTCGAAGGCGCGGTAGATGGCGCGACCGCCTTTCCGGTAGAACCAGTCGGCATCGAGATTGGTGGAACGGATTTCCGCCGGGTAGAGGCCCGAGCGCATCAGGAGGGTGAACGCCAGCGCGCTGAACAACAGCAACGCGAGCTGGTCGGTGACGTGGCCCACGGTGTAGGGCGCGTAGCTGGCCTCGACGTTGGGCAGCATGCGGTAGAGCCACAGGTCGGGGAACGTGCCCACGAACACGCAGAGAAACGCGACGATGCCCATGGCGATGAGCTGATTGACGGGCGCTTCCTTGCAGCGGATGCCGGAGTCGTGGGAGAAGAACGCGAAGAAGGGAATCTTGATGCCGGCGTGGTGGAAGACCCCGGCCGAGGCGAAGAGCAGGGCCAGCCAGATGAGGGTCTGCCCCTGGGCGGCGGCGCTGCTCATGATCATCGATTTGCTGACGAATCCGCTGAACAGCGGGAAGGCCGAGATGCTGGCCGCCCCGATGCAGCAGAAGACGCAGGTCCACGGCATGCAGCGATAGAGACCGCCGAGTTCGGTGGCCTTCGATTTTCCGGTACGGTAGATGACCGAGCCGATCGACATGAAAAGCAGCGCCTTGTAGAGAATGTGGCAATAGGCGTGGGCGGCGGTGCCGTTGAGCGAGAGGGGGGTGCCGAGTCCCACGCCCACGATCATGAAGCCGACCTGGTTGATGAGGCTGTAGGCGAGCACGCGGCGGAGGTCGTTCTCGATCACCGCGTAGAAGATCGGGATCGTGGCCATGGCCATCCCGATCCACATCAGCGGCTCCTCGCCGGGAAAGGTGCGCGCCAGCACGTAGACGGCCGTCTTGGTGGTGAAGGTGGCCATGAAGACCACGCCGCCGATGGAGGCTTCCGGGTAGGTGTCGGTGAGCCAGGCGCCGACCAGCGGCCAGGCGCAGTTGATGCCGAAGCCGAGGAAAATCAGGATGGGTCCGGGTCCGGCCAGTTCGATCTTGTCGAAGGCGACGCTGCCCCCCGAGCCCAGGTGGATGGCGAGGCCGGCCAGCAGGATGACCCCGCCGGCCACGTGCACGAGGAGATAGCGATAGGCGGCCTTGCCCGACGCGGTCGTCCGCCGGGCGAGGAGGCAGAGCACCGCCCCGAGGGTCAGCATTTCCCAGAAGAAGAACAGGGTGAGGAGGTCGCCCGCCATGATCACGCCCATGGCGCTCCCGGCGTAGAGCAGGCCGGCGGAGAGATCGAGCCGGTCGTTGTCCCGGACCACGTAGAGGATCCCGACGAAGGAGAGGATGGTGAAGATGTTGAGGAAGATCAGGCTCCAGGCGTCGGCGCGGCCGAGGATCAGCTCGAAGTCCAGCAGCGGCACCTTCCAGTGAACGCCTTCGGGGATGAGGAAGAAATTCACGAAACCGATCACCGGCACGAGCAGGGCGAAGCCCTGGCGCACCCGTCCCCGGAGGAAGGGCACGACGAGGGCGCCGAGCAGGTAGATGGCGAAGGGCGGCAGGGCGTCAGGCATCGGTGGAAGGGCGGTCGTCGTTTTTCGAAGCGGTCGGCTTTTCGGCGTCGTAGTAATCCTCGCCGCGCATGACCAGCGGCCGCAGCACGTGCTTGGCGATCAGCACCAGGAGCACGCAGGCGACGAAGCCGTAGACGGCGTAGAAACCGGGCCACTGTTCCCAGCGGAAATGCGGATGCTTGTCGAATCCGGTGATCCAGAAGATCACGTCGAGGAGCACGAAGAATCCGCAGGCGCCGAAGAGCCCGACGAGGATCTTGCGGACGTTCTCCGGCTTGTCGAACCAGCCGGCGGCTTCGTCGGACTTCGGATCGTCAGTGGGCGGCGGGTTCGTTTTCATCGGTTGAATGGGAAGTGGTGTCCTCGTGGCCGGCCTCTTGGTGGGAGCCGTGGTCCTCGCCGCCGTGATCGCCGTGGGTGGCGGGGCCGGGCGAGGTGAAGAGGATGAGCAGCAGGTAAAGCCCCATCACCGCGAAGGCGATGGCGAAGGCCTTCGGGTAACCGGGCACGGGATCGTGCTTCAGCACCTGGAGTGGTTCGTCGGGATTGCCTGGGGTGACAGCCATGTTCGAGAATTCGGTGAAAAGGTCACTGCGCGCCGGTCATCAGCTTGGTGAGTTCCAGGAGCAGACCCGGGAAGAAGAACAGCAGCACCGAGCCGACGGCGGTGATCGAGAGCGGCAGCACGCAGGCCAGCGGAGCCTCCCGGATGCCCTCGACCGCCGCTTCGCCCTCGGGCGCCGGCTTGAAGAAGGCGCGATAGACGACCGGGAAGAAGTAGACGCCGTTGAGGACCGAGCTGACGAGGTAGACGGCGAGCAGCGCGAACTGCTGGGCGTCGGCCGCGCCCCAGACCAGGTAGAATTTGCTCAGTAGTCCGCCGGTGGGCGGAACGCCGGTCACGCTCATGGCGCCGATGGCGAAGGCCCCCATGGTGAAGGGCATGGTTTTCCCGAGCCCGCTCAGCTGGCTGACGTACTTCTTGCCGGTGGCGACGAAGATGGCGCCGGCGCAGAAGAAGAGCGTGATCTTGCCGAAGGCGTGCATGGCGATGTGCATCATGCTGCCCTGGACGGCGTGGGCGCTGAGCAGCGACACGCCGAGGACGATGTAGGAGAGCTGGCCGATGGTGGAGAAGGCGAGCCGGCGCTTGAGGTTGTCCTGGCTCATGGCGATGAGCGAGGAGACGATTACGGTGAAGGCGGCGATCCAGGAAATCACCGTGGCCACGCCGAGTTTCGCCAGCAGGTCGACGCCGAACACGGCGGTGAAGACGCGGATGACGCAGAAGACCCCGACTTTCACCACCGCCACGGCGTGGAGCAGCGCCGACACCGGAGTGGGCGCGACCATGGCCCCCGGAAGCCAGGAGTGGAAGGGCATCATGCCGGCCTTGGAGAAGCCGAAGCAGAAGGCGAGCAGCAGGATCAGCCCCTGGGCCGGTCCGAGATCGGCCGAGGCCAGGATGGCGTCGCCGGCGAAGCTGAGATCGCCGCCCGACTTGATCCAGGTGAAGATCAGGGCCGGGAGGGCGAAGCCGATCGACGTTCCCAGCAGGTAGGTCAGATAGGTGCGACCGCCGGTGCGGGCTTCCTTGTCCTGGTGATGCGTGACCAGCGGCCAGGTGGCCAGCGACAGCATTTCGTAGAAGAGATAGAGCGTCAGCAGGTTGCCGGCGAAGGCGACGCCGAGCGTGGCCGACAGGGAAATCGCGAAGAAGGCGAAGAAGCGCGTCTGCGAATGCTCGTGCAGTCCGCGCATGTAGCCGATGGCATAGAGCGAGGTGACGATCCAGAGGCTCGACGCCACCAGGGCGAAGAGCATGCCGAGCCCGTCGACGCGGAACAGGATGGGCGCGACCACGCCGCCGAAGCCCTCCACCAGGGTGAACTCGATCACCTTGCCGCTCGTGATGATCGGCAGCATCGCGAGCACGAGTCCGAACTTCACGAAGGCGGCGACGAAGGTGGTGGCTTCCCGGAGAAACAGTTCGCGTCGGAACAGCACGATCGCCGGCGCTGCCAGCAGCGACGCGAGGCAGGCCCAGAGGGGGAGCGAACTGTGAACGACGGAATCCATGGAGCGGGGAAGAAATTTTCAGCGAGCGGCGGCCGCGGCACCGACGACCGGCATGCCTTCGAGGGCCTGTTGGATGATCTCCACCACGGGCGCGTTGAAGACGCCGAGCAGGATGACGATGGCGGCGGTGATCAGCAGGGGAATGACGGTGGCGGGGCGCCCCTCGCCACCCAACAGGGTTGCCTCGCCGGCCTGACCCTGATGGGAATCCTCATCGTGCGCATGGTCGTGGCTCTCGGCCGGGTTCTTGCCGAAGTAGGCGATCTCGATGATCCGGAAAAACAGGACCGCGTTCACCAGCGACGAAACCAGGAGGGCGATCACGTAGCCCCATTGCCCGGACTCGATGCCGCCGCGGAGCAGATACCATTTCGAGAAGAATCCGGCGGTCGGCGGCACGCCGATCATGGCGAGGGCGCCGACGACGAAGCCGGTCGAGGTCAGGGGCATCCGCTTGAAGAGTCCTTCCAGTTGATCGATGCGGTCCGCCCGGCAGTGCTTGATGAAGATGTTGGCGGCGATGAAAAGGCAGAGCGTCATGAAGGCGTCGGCCAGGATGTGGTAGATCGCGCCGACCATCCCCCAGTGATTCGCCAACCAGGCGCCGCCGACCATGTAGCCGACCTCGGCGACGATGAGGTAGCAGAGCATCTTCTTCAGCTCGACCTGGGCGAGGGCGAGGACGGACCCGGCGAGGATGGCGATGACCGCCAGCCAGACGACGGTGTGGCTCCAGCCCAGACTCTGGAAGACCCAGTCGGCGCCGAAGATCGAGAGCATCACCCGGATCATCACGTAGACCGACACCTTGGTCATCAGCGGCGCCAGCAGACAGCTGGTGGTCGAGGGGCAGTAGCTGTAGGCGTTCGGCAGCCAGCCGTAGAGCGGGAAGAACGCCATCTTGATCCACACGCCGACGAGGATGAGGATGAAGGCGACGAAGACGGTGGAGGATTTGCCGAAGGCGGGATCGGCGAGAATCTCGTGGATGGCCGCCATGTTCAGGGTGCCGGTCTGCATGTAGAGGTAGCCGACGCCGAGCAGGTAGAAGGAGGCGCCGACCGTCCCCATGATGAGGTAGTTGAAGGCCGCCACGGTGCCGCGACTCTTCGATCCCATGGCCACGAGCGCGTAGCTGGTGAGCGAGGAGACTTCGACCAGCACGAAGAGATTGAAGGCGTCGGCGGTGACGGTGATACCCAGCAGCCCGACGCAGAGCATCTGGAAGAGCATGTAGAACTGCGGGGTCTTCTCGGTGTTTTCCTCGCCGGCGCGCCGGAAGGAATACACCGCCGTCAGCAGGGCGACGGTGGTGATGACGACCAGCAGCAGGGCGTTGAGGGCATCGATGCGCAGCTGGATGCCGACGCCGAGGGGCACGCGCTCGGTGTTCCAGCCGCCGACGAAGTAATCGATGGGACCGCTTTGCGAGACCTGCACCAGCAATGCGATGGCGCAGCCGAAGGAGACGGCCAGGGCGCTGATCAGGATGGGAAAACAGCGACGATGGTCCCGATTTCCGGCTAGCCCGGTGAGAAGGGCGCCGAAGAGCGGGGCGAGGAGGATGATCGCGGGGAGCTGCTCAGACATCGACGCCGGGCCCTCCCTGTTTGATTTTCGCCAGGATCTCGTTCTCCTCCAGGGAACCGAAATCCTTGTAGATCGACTGCGAGATCGCGAGCGCCACGCCGAGGGTGGAGACCCCGACGACGATGGCGGTCAGCATGAGCACGTGCGGCAACGGATTGGCGAAATGGTCGGGATCGATGCCGTGGTCCGCCTCGATGGCGTGCTCGTTGTTCCCGTGGTCGGATTTTTCGTGATCCGTCTCCTCCGCATGGTGGTCGCCGGATTCCGCGACCGCGTGGGCGGTTTCGGCGTGCCCCTCGTCGTGATGATGCTCGAGGATGGGGATGGTGGAGCCGGTCTTCACCCCGATGGAGACGTAGAAGAGGATGATCGCCGTCTGGAAGATCGACATCCCGATCAGCTTCTTGATCAGGTTGTTCTTCGTGATCATGGCGTGGAGCCCGATCATCATCAGAACGACGTAGATCCAGTAATTGAAGTAGGGAATGACGCTGGCGTTGAGGAACTCCATCAGGGGGGAATGGAAAACGGTCAGAAACCTTGTTCGAGCCGGCCTTTCGACGAGAGGTTGGCGTAGATGGCGAACATGATGGCGGTGACGGTGAAGGCGACGCCGACCTCCACGCCGAGCATGCTGTGGGAGCGGGCCATGATGGGATCGGTGGCCGGCATGATGCGGTGGAGGATCTCGTAGTCGAGGAAGTTGCGCTCCAGCGCGACGCAGAGCAGGCCGAAGCCGGCGTAGATGAGAATGCCGACACTGCCGAGGGCGAGGTAGCGTTTCTCCGAAAACCGGCCGAGGGCGGCGCTGAGGTCCTTGGCCAGGGCCACCAGGATGAAGCTGGCGCCAAGGATGACGCCGCCCTGAAAACCGCCGCCGGGACTGTGGTGCCCATGGGCGACGACGTAGAGCGCGAAGAGCTGGATCACCGGGATGATGACGCGGCAGGTGGTGCCGATGATGATGCGCTGGTGGTCACCCTCGACGGAGGTGTCGATGGCCGTGGGATGCGATGGAGCCACGGGGCCGGAGAAACTCCGCAGGATCGCGAAGATGGCGATGCCGGCGGCGAAGATCACCACCGTCTCGAACATGGTGTCGTAGCCGCGATAGTCCGCGAGGACGGCGGTGACGATGTTGGGGACCTTGGTGTCGGTGTAGGTGTCGGTGATGTAGTACTGCGACACCGAGGGGTGATCGCCGAGACCGCCGTTGGCGGGGCTGTCGGGATCCCCGAAGGCGGCAAAATCCGGCACCGCCGACAGCAGGAGGATGCCGGTGAAAACGGTGGCGATGAGTCCGAACCACTTCATGGGAAATCAGGCAGGCGGAAAAGCGAAGCGCGTCAGTCGGAGGAATGACGCCGGGTGTGATAGATGGTCGCGATCATGAACACGGTGCTGACGCCGGCACCGACGGCGGCCTCGGTGAAAGCCACATCGACCGCGCCCATTTCCGCCCAGAGCAGGCAGATGAGAAAGCTGTAGACCCCGAGGATCATGGTGGCACCGAGGAGATCGCGCACCCGCAGGCTGATCAACGCGGTGATGACCAGGAAAATCAGGATGATGATGTCGAATGGGACGATCACGGGCGGGATGGTTTCAGTCCTTGAGGCGTCGGTTCCGGGTCTCGGTGAGGGCGTTCTCGCCGTCTTCGCCGAGGACGGGCTCGATGCCATCCTCGTAGCCGGCATCCATGAGGGCGTGCGTGCTGGTCGGGCTGGTCAGCATGATGAAGGCGCAGATGGCGAGCAGCTTGAGAAAGACGACGACATCCGCGCTCCCGTCGAAATGGCGTAGCTCGTGAAGCGCGAAGCCGAGCACCACCAGCAGGCTGGAGAGGGTGTCCCCCTTGCCCGCCGCGTGCATGCGGGTGTAGAAATCGGGAAAGCGCACCAGGCCCACGGCGGCCCCGAGGAAAAACACGAGGCCGGCGGCGATGAGCAGGATGGCGACGAGGTCGAGAATCATGGAGCCGGGGGCGAGGGGGAGGAGGAAGCGGCGTCCGTGTCACCGGAGCCCGAAACCGGTTGGTCCGCCGGTTGGGCGGAGCCGGCCATGGCCTTGGTCTTGTGGAGGTAGCGGGCGGCGGCGAGCGAACCCACGAAGTTCAGGAGCGCGTAGGCGAGGGCGAAATCGACGAACATGCCGACCCGCTCGAAGGCCACGCCGATGACGACGAGGAGCACGGCCGTCTTGGTGCCGATGATGTTCACGGCCACGATGCGGTCGATCGCGGTGGGGCCCACCACGATGCGGTAGATGGCTGGAATCATCAGCACCAGCAGGACGATGCCGGCGATGATGGCGACGATGCCGAATCCCTCGCCCATCTCAGTCCGTCCCTCCTTCCGTGGCTTCGGGCTTGGCGGGCGCTGGATCCGCGAACACTGCGGCGATGCGGCGTTCCATCTCCCCGTCGAGACCGCCAGCGAAGTGCTCGCTGATGGCGTGTACGTAGTAGCGATCGCCGAGGATCTTCACCGTGATCGTGCCGGGAGTCAGGGTGATGGAATTGGCGAGCAGGAATTTCTCGAAATCCGTCTTCAGCGTGGTGTCGAATTTCACGATGCACGGCTGCACCCGGGAGAGCCCCGAGGGGGAGAGCGCCAGCTTGAGAATGTCGATGTTCGAGAGCACCACCTGCCACAGGAGCCAGAGCAGGTAGTGGACCATGCGCCCGGCCTGGCGGAAGCGCGCGGCCATCGGAATTTCTCGCTTCTCGAAGACCAGATCGGAAGAGATCCAGGTCACGAAGGCCGCCGAGAGCACCCCGAGGGTGGTGTGGAAGACATCGAACAGGCCCGAGAAAACCAGCCACGTCACCATCAGGAGGGCGAAGATGAGAAGACGATAGAGCATGGCAGCCGGCGTGTTTCGGAAAGCGCGTCCGGCGGGGCCACAGGTGCCGGCGCGAGGGAAACCCCTTTAGTTCCACGCTCGTTTCGTGTCAACCGAAACGAGGTCCGGCGCCGTTCGCGGAATCGACGCGGACATTGCCCGGAGCGGGACTGGCGTTATCTTGGTCGTCCATGATCGTGCGGATGAAAGAGATTCTGTTCGGGCTGACGATAGCGACGTTCGGTGCGTCGCTGCTTGTGGCCCAGGAATCGGGAACGGAAGAGTCCGGACCCCGGGTCGGCGAGGAGATGGCCCGGTCCTACGTGCTGGAGAACTACGACCCTCAACGGGTCCCGGTCCGGATGGACGATCCCGAGAGCGCGATCTGGGAGGTCAATCCGCACTACGCCTTCGCCCTCGCACAGCGCTTGCAGCGGCCGCTGCTCCTGCTGTTCACCGCCCAGTGGAACGCGAAGTGCGTGAAACTGAGCGAGGAGGTCTTCGCCACCAAGTCCTTCAACGAACTGGCGAAGGAACACGCCGTCATCTGTTACCTCGACTACCCCCGCAACCAGACCGACGCCCCTCCCGCGCTGCGCCGGTGGAAGGACCAGTTCAAGGTCGCCGGGTTCCCCAACCTGCTGATTTTCAATCCCGAAGGCGAGGTCGTGCAGGATCTCACCGGCTACACCACGGGCAAGCCGGTGACCTACTTCAACGAACTGAAGGAAGTGGTCATGCCCCTGGTCGTCTCCATCGAGGAGCGGAAGAATTCCCTGCGGAAAATCGGTTTCCGGACGTGGAAGAACGGCGAGGGACAGGAGCTGTTCGCCCGCTTCGTGCGCCACGGCGGCGGGCTGGTGATGCTGCAGGGCGCGAATCGAAAGACGTGGACCATTCCGGTGGCCAAGCTCTCGGAAAAGGACCGGGAACTGGTGTCCTCGTTTCCCGAGGTGGAGGTCATCGCGGGCGAACAGGAACCGGGGCAGCCCTGACCCCGGGGCGGGTTTTTCTCCCTCACGAGCGGTTTTCCGCCATCAGCGATTCGATCTCGTCGCCATCGATGGGGATGTCGGCCATGAGATCGAGATTGCCGCCGGCGCGGACCACGATGTCGTTTTCCAGGCGCACGCCGAAGCCTTCATCGCGGAGGTAGAGGCCCGGCTCCACGGTCACGACCATGTTCTCGACGAACTCCGCCTCCGGGGCGGTGACGTCGTGGACATCGATGCCGAGGCTGTGCGAGACCCCGTGCATGAACCACTTCCGGTAGCGGCGCTTCTCCTCGGGCAGTTCCTCGTCCTCGCGTTCCTTCGCCACCTCCGCGGCGTCGAGAAGGCCGAGCCCGATGAGTTCGTCCTCCGTGATCCGGGCGGCCTGCTTGTGAAACTCCTCGCGGATCTTCACCCCGGGCCGGATGAGGTCGTCGATGCAGGCCCGGAAGATTCGGTGGACGGCGTCGTAGACCGCTCGCTGGCGTTCCGTGAAGCGCCCGTTGACCGGCACCGTGCGGGTGAGGTCGGCGTTGTAGTTGGCGTATTCCGCGCCCACGTCCATCAGCAGCAGGTCGCCGTCGCGGCACACCTGGTCGTTGTCCAGGTAGTGGAGCACGCAGTTGCCGGCGCCGGAGGCGACGATGGGTTCGTAGGCGAATCCCCGGGATCCCTGGCGGAGAAATTCGTGGGCCAGCTCGGCCTCGACCTCGTATTCCTTCACCCCGGGGCGGATGAATTTCAGGGCGCGGGCGAAACCGTCGCGGGTGATGTCGCAGGCGCGCTGCAGGAGCGCGATCTCGATGTCCGATTTCTCCATGCGAAGCCGCGTCAGCAGCGGCGCGAGGCGTTCGCAGCGGATCTCCGGGTAGAGAAACTGGATGCGCTCGCGGAATCGGTCGTCCGGCGTGTGGGCGGTGGACACCGAGCGGGCGTGCTCGTTGTAGTTGAGGAAAAGTCGCTCGGCCTTTGGAACGGTGCGGCGGATGGCGGGCTCGAAGGCGTCGTTCCACTGCACGTTCTCGATGCCGGAAACGGTGGTGGCGGACTCCCGCGTCAGTTTCTGGCCCTCCCAGATCGCGATCAGCTCGGAGGTTTCCTTCACGAAGAGGCGTTCGCGCAGCTCCGGGTCGGGCGCGTCGGGCCAGAGGATGAGCATCGATTCCTCCTGGTCGACCCCGGTCAGGTAGAACAGGTCGCTGTTCTGGATGAACCGGGTGGAGCCATCGGCGCAGCGCCAGGGAATATCGGCCGAATGCACGATCGCGACACTGCCGGGCGGGAGCTGCGCGGCGAGGCGACGGCGGTTTTCCACGAAGAGCTGGGAATCGATGGGGTCGTATTTCATGGGCGGCGAGCGAGCAGGCGGGTGCGGGAGCGATTCCGGGGGACCCTATTCTGGAATCTCCGGCGATGCACGAAATTTGCATTCCGGCGGCCGTTGGCCGGTGAATCGGCGGAGGGGGTTCCCACCCTGTTGGGTCGCGGACCTGACCCTGTCGAACCGGAAGGAAACCGGAACAAGCGATGCCTCAGGCGGCCCCGGCGGGGCGGCGATCCTTGGAGGGCGAGGCCTGACTGTCGGTCGATGGTTCGTCGCCGGAACCGGTGCCGGCGGCGGGCGCGTCGGCTTTCTTGCCGGAATCGGCGACCGCCTTGTCCTCTTCCTTCTCCTTTTCCTTGGGCTTCGGCTTGGCTTTGGCCTTCGCCGCCTTCGATTTCTTGAGGGCGGTGGTTTCCGCGGAGGAGGTGTCCAGCTCGATGCCGCCCTCGGCCTTGGGATAGGAAATGCGGTTGTGGAGCATGCTCCGCAGGGTGGAGTAGAAGCTCGCCTTGATGGTGGCGAGATCCTGGAGCGTCAACGGGCACTCGTCGAACTGCCCCTCGCGCAGGCGGCTGCGGGTCAGTTCCTCGATGAGTTGCTCGATCTTCTGCGGCGTCGGTTTCTGGAGGCAGCGGGAGGCGCTCTCCACCGCGTCGGCGAGGCTGATGATGGCGCTCTCGCGAGTCTGGGGGCGCGGCCCGGGATAGCGGAAGCCCTCGATGTCCACGTCGGGCACGTCCTCGGCGCGTTCCTGGCCTTCGCGGACGAGGGCTTCGAAATCCTCTTTCAGCTTGAGTGCCCGGTGATAGAAATACTGGACCAGCGAGGTGCCGTGGTGTTCGCGGATGACGGCGATGATCTCGCTGTTGAGCTTGTTCTTGAGGGCCAGGTCCACGCCATCCTTGACGTGGGCGATGACGATCAGCGCGCTCATGGTGGGCGTGAGATCGTCGTGCGGATTCTCTCCGTCGCCGATATTCTCGATGAAATACTCCGGTTTGTGGAGCTTGCCGATATCGTGGAAATACGAGCAGACGCGGCAGAGGGTGGCGTTGGCGCCCACGGATTCGGCGGCGGCCTCGGCCAGGTTGGCGACCACCAGGCTGTGGTGGTAGGTGCCCGGAGCCTCGATGGTCATCCGCTTGAGCAGCGGGTGGTTGAGGTCGGCCAGCTCGATCCACGAGATGTCGGTGGTGATGCGGAAGGCCGCCTCGATGATCGGCAGCAGCCCGCCGACGAGGATGGCGGTGAAGGTGGATACCAGGATGGCGGCGAGCGCCTGCCGGCCCATCAGGTCCCAGGCTTCCGGCACCGGCCCGGTCTCGCTGAAGATCGGCCACTCGATGACGCCGAGGGTGAATCCCACCGCGACGACCGCGAAACCGACGTAGCCGCCGGCCGTCATCAGGCGCCCGCGGCGGCGGACCTGGTGGGTGAGGTAGACCGCCACGAACCCGGCGACGAGCGAGAAGATGAGGAACTGGAAGGCCAGCGAACCCTGCACCAGGAGCGCGCCGAAGAGGGAGGCGTAGATGGCCGCGTAGGTGGCGTGGTTCCGCCCCAGCAGCAGCGCCATCAGCATGGGCGCGAAGGCGTAGGGAGCCACCAGGAAGTGGAAACCGCCGTCGTGGGCGAAGGTGTCGGCCAGGTATTCGCTGAACTTCAGCAGCAGGAGCTGGCCGACGATGGAGGCGGTGAGGAGGGTGACCCGGGAATTGCGGTGCAGGGTTTCCGGCAGGTGGATTCGCAGCTGGATCACCAGGGTGATGGTGAGCACCAGCACGACCACGGTGGTCTTGATCGGTTGGCCGGCGAAAATCGACAGCGGATCGGCGGTGTAGATGGCCATCGCGGAGACGGCCGCGATCAGGAAGCCGAACAGCAGCACGCAAACCATCTTCCCTTCGCGAAGAAGGCGGAAGAACGGGTGCTCGCGCTGTTTGCGCCGTTTTTTGCCGCTGGAGAAACCTTTGCGCTTCAGCCGCAGCTGGGAAAAGAACTCGAACATAACGGACCGGGGTCGGTGGAATTTCGGTCGGTCGGGAAAAGAAACCTAGCGGATCGCGACCGGCAGGGGAAGCCGGGATTTCACGGGTTCGCGCGGGAAAATTTCCGGGTACAGAGAAAGGCGCCGACCGAGTGGAGGCGAAAAAGGGGACGCGAATCGCGGGTGAAAGTACGTCTTCCGACCCGCGCTCGCAAGGTTCGGGCGCTCAGGCGCCGGCGGGGGCGAGTCCGCCGGGAAGTTCGCCTTCGTCCGGCTTGGCGGTTTCCGCCGGCGGCTCGGGCCGGGGGGCGGATTCCTCCGGAAGATCGGGAGGCGTCGGGCTGCTGGGCGGGTTTCGCAACTCGCCGTGTTCCATGATTTCCTTGATGTGGCCGGCGTCGAGCGTTTCGTACTCGAGCAGCCCCTGGGCGATTGCGTTGAGCTTGTCGCGATGCTTGACGCAGAGCTCCTTCGCCTTGTCGTAGGCGTTGTCGATGAGCCGTTTCACCTCGGCATCGATCTTCTGGGCGGTGGCCTCGGAATAGTTCCGCGGAGAGCTGAGTTCCTTGGCGAGGAACAGGTGTTCCTGGTGGTCACCGTATTCGATCATGCCGAGTTCGTCGCTCATGCCCCATTCGCACACCATTTTCCGTGCCATGTGGGTGGCCTGACGAATGTCGCCGCTGGCGCCGTTGGTGACGTCGCCGAAGACGATGTCCTCGGCCACGCGGCCGCCCATGGTAACCACCAGCTGGTCGAGCAGCTCGTTCTTGCGGTTGGTGAACTTGTCCTCTTCCGGCAGCCACATGGTGGAGCCGAGCGAGGGGCCGCGCGGGATGATGGTGACCTTGTGGAGCGGCTCGGTGTTTTCCAGCAGGCAGAGCAGGATGGCGTGGCCGGCCTCGTGGTAGGCGGTGTTCTCCTTTTCCTTCTCGCTGATTGCGAGGCTGCGGCGTTCCTTGCCCCAGCGCACCTTGTCGCGGGCTTCTTCCAGTTCGCGCAAGGTGATGGCCTTCATTCCCTTGCGGGCGGCGAGCAGGGCGGCCTCGTTGATGACGTTGGCCAGTTCGGCGCCCGAGTAGCCGGGAGTGCCGCGGGCGACGACGGCGAGATCGACGCCATCGGCGATCTTCACCTTCTTGGCGTGGACGCGGAGAATCTCCTCGCGGCCCTTCACGTCGGGCAGGGCGACGGTGATCTGGCGGTCGAAACGGCCCGGACGCAGCAGGGCGGGGTCGAGCACGTCGGGGCGGTTGGTGGCGGCGATGATGATGACGCCTTCCTGGGTGTCGAAGCCGTCCATCTCCACGAGCAGGGCGTTGAGCGTCTGCTCGCGTTCGTCGTGACCGCCGCCGAGACCGTGTCCCCGGTGGCGACCCACGGCGTCGATCTCATCGATGAAAATCAGGCAGGGAGCGTTCTTCTTCCCCTGTTCGAACATGTCGCGAACGCGCGAGGCACCGACCCCGACGAACATTTCCACGAAGTCCGAGCCACTGATCGAGAAGAAGGGCACGTCCGCTTCCCCGGCGATGGCGCGGGCGAGCAGGGTTTTCCCGGTTCCGGGCGAACCGACCATGAGCACGCCCTTGGGAATGCGACCGCCGAGGCGCTGGAATTTCTTGGGGTCCTTGAGGAACTCGACGATTTCCCAGACCTCCTCCTTCGCTTCCTCGACGCCGGCGACGTCCTTGAAGGTGATCTTGTTCTTGTCGAGGGCCATCATCTTGGCCTTGCTTTTGCCGAAGCTCATGGCGCCCCGTCCGGCCATGCGGATCTGGTGGCGGAAGAGGAGGTAGAGCAGGAAGATGAGGAGCAGGAGCGGGAGATAGAAGGTGAGCAGAGTGGCCCAGCCGGCGTCGTCGCGCGTGACCTGGTCGTAGATCTCGAGTTTCTGATCGCCTGGCGCTTCCGCGAGGGTCTTTCGAAGGTCGTCCTGCGCGAAATCGAGGATGATGGGAGTGCGGAAACGGGCGTATTTCTGGCCGTTGTTCTTGGCCACCTCACTGTCCTCCAGCTCGTACCAGCCGGTGACATACTGCTTCTTGCTGTTGTCGCGCTGCTCGATCTGGAGCACTTTCGGCTGCTCGCCCTCGGGAACGTTTTCTTCCACGTGAATGCGGCCGGCCTTCACCAGTTCGGTGAATTTCTGGTAGGGAATTTCCTTGGCGCCGCCGGAGGGATTCCGGGCCATCAGTGCCAGCGCGAACAGGCCAAGCGCGATGCTCAGCAGCACGATGCCCTTCCAGTTGAATCCGCCTTCGCCGCCACCGCCGTTCTGGCGATCGGGGTCCCGCGGGTCGCGGTCGTTGTCGTTTTGCATGATAAAGGGAGAAGAAAAAAGCCGACCCGATGAAGACGCCGACGGGCCGCTAAACTAACACACTGCCAGAGGGGGCGCAATGCGGTCGGGAGCTGTCGAAAAATACGCCCCCGCACCCGTTTTCGACGCTCCGGAGGGTCGAAAACTTCACTCCTTTTGTCTCCCGGGCGTTTTCGGTTATGTTCCGCGGCCTGCCCGCCTCTCACGCCGCTGCCGCGGTCCGATTTCCACCATGTCCGATCCCGAATCTTCCTCGCCGCCGAGCGATGCGCCGGAGCCGACGAAACGCTCCGCGGTCGGGTTGGCCCGGCGCGCCGTCAAGTCCGGCCAGGGAACGGTTTCCGCCTCCGCCGGCCGGGCCGGACAGCGTTCGTCGCTCTGGCACCGCCTCCGCCGCAGTGTCAGCAGCCGCGCCGCCCGCCGCTCGGCGCCGCGCACGGAGCAGACCATGCTGCCGGTGCTGATCCAGGTTTTCGCCGGTTTCACCAAGCTCGACGGCCGCGTCGCCGAGGCGGAGATCGACTCGATCCTCGGATTCCTGCGCTACGACTATCCGGAGACGGTCTACTCGGAGCTGCGGGAACTCTACGCCGATGCCCTCCGGCAGCCCCAGGACCTGGATGAGATCGCCCGCGACCTCGCCGGACGGTTGCCGCTGAGTGAGAAGATCCTGCTCGGCGTCCAACTCTACGTCCTCATCTCCCGCGCCGGCCTGCCGAAGGAAAACCTCATCACCTTCTACCAGTTCATGACCAACCTCGGGGTCGCGTCCGAGGCCATCAACATCGTCTACCAGCTCAACACCAGCGAGACGGTCGAGGGCGGCGAGGAACCGATCACGGAGGGCGACCAACCGCTGGAAACCCTCATCATCGCCCGCCGCCGGCCGGCCGATGTGGTCCTGGAACCGCTCTCGGACGAACACGCCCTGGCGGCCTTCCGCTTCCGCGACCTCATCCTGCTCAAGAACATCGGGGCCCAGCCCATCATCGCCCGTGGCCGCAGCGTGAGCGAGGGCGAGTTCTGCCGCATCTACGAGAGCCAGCACGTGCTCATCGGCGAACTGGTGCTCGACTACCAGGATCTCGCCTTCTACTTCAACGCCAAGAAGAACGTGTCCGGCGTCGAGCTGTTCCTCGCCCAGGACCACGACGGCAACCATTTCATCGAGAAAGCCCGCACCAAGCAGAGCTATCTCGACGTGAAGTTCGGCCTCAACATCACCGCGAACGTCCTCCGTGACACCCAGGCCCACATCGGCAAGATGCCGCTCAAAAAGGGTTCGATGATGGAGGTCTCGATCCGCGACAAGATCGTCTTCGAGGATCGCACCGAGATCACCTTCAGCGACCTGCGCCGGCGGGCCCGCGAACTCGGCGGGCGGTTCAGCCTGCTGCCGACCCGTTCGGAATACCTCGTCTCCAACAATCCCACCCGGCTCCGCGAGGGCGACATCCTGCTCTCGCCGGGAGCCCGCGGGGACATTCTCCTCCGCATCACCTGCAACTACTTCGAGAAGAACGGCGAGCTGGAGGTGATCGAGTCGCCCCAGCCCATCGTCGTCGATGACGTTCCCGTGAAAAGCTCCGGCACCATGCCGCTGGAGGACGGCGTCACCCTGACGGTGGCCGAGGGGCAGTACCTGCGCTGCCATTTCAGCGACGGGATCATCGAGGAGGAGCGCAACGTCATCAATTCGCTCCATGTCGTCGATGTCTCCCACAGCTACGACCGCCGGGCCACGGCCATGGACAACATCAGTTTCTCGGTCCAGCGGGGCGAGATGGTCTGCGTCATGGGACCGAGTGGCTGCGGCAAGAGCACGCTCCTGAAGACCCTGGCGGGCCAGTTGCGTCCCGATTTCGGTCGGGTCGAGCTGAACTCGGTTTCGGTCTACGAGAATCTCGAGGATCTCACGCCCTACATCGCGTTCATCCCCCACGAGGACGCCTTCGACCCGCTGCTCACGGTGGAAGAGAATCTCGACACCGCGGCCGCCATACGCGCGCCCCACCTCTCGCGGCTGGAGCGCCGGCGCCGGGCCGATGCCAAGCTGGTGGAACTGGGCCTGAGCGAATTCCGCCACCGGCTCGCCGGCGACGACCGCACCAAGAGCCTCAGCGGCGGTCAGCGCAAGCGGCTCAACGCGGGGATGGACATGATCGGGATCGCCGATGTCTACCTCTTCGACGAACCGACCTCGGGTCTATCCTCCAAGGATTCCGAGCACGTCCTCGATCTCATCCGCGGCCTCACCCACAACAAGATCACCCTGGTTTCCATCCACCAGCCCAGCAGCCGGCTCTTCCACATGTTCGACAAGGCCATCCTGCTGGACAATGGAGGCAAGCTGGCCTTTTTCGGCACTCCGGCCCAGATGCTGGAGTATTTCGCCGAGGCCCGGGAGCAGGAGGGCGTCAGCGGCACCGCCTTCGATGATCCGCTGCCCGACGAGTGCGCCAAGGGGCAGGCGGTCACGCCCGATTTCATCTTCGACGTGCTCGAGACGCCGTTGCGCGATCTCAGCGGCGACATCATCTACGAGCAGGATCAGCGCGGACAATTGACGCCGGCGCGGCGGTTCAGCCCCGGCTTCTGGGGTGACCGTTTCCAGACCTACCGGTTGCTGGAGGAGGTGAACCTTCGGTCGATCGAGGCCGACAGCTCCGCCACGGTGCAGCTGCAGAAGACGCCGCACCGCCCGGTGCGAACGATGTCCGACGACTGGATCCAGTTCACCAACCAGGTGAAGCGGGCCTTCTGGAGCAAGCTGCGGAACCGGGCCAACCTGGCCACCACGCTGCTGGAGGCGCCGGCACTCGCCTTTCTCGTGGCCGTGGTGCTGCGCTACAGCGAGGATGGCGACTACAACTTCGCGTCCGCCTTCCACATCCCGACCTACCTCTTCCTCACCCTCGTCATCGGGCTGTTCCTCGGGCTGACCAACAGCGCGGAAGAGATCATCCGCGACCGCACCTTGCTCGAGCGCGAGCGGAACCACGGTATCCGGGTGGCGTCCTACATCTGCAGCAAGGTGCTGTCCCTGGGCTTCTTCGCCCTCATCCAGTGCATCATCTACCTGCTCATCGCGGACGCCATTCTCTCGATCCGCGACATGTTCTGGCACAACCTCTTCTGGATGTTCGCCACCGCCTTCGTGGGCATCGCGGCCGGGCTGCTGATTTCCAGCCTGGTGAACACCCCGAAGACGGCCCTCAACGTGATCCCGCTGATCATGATCCCCAACATCATCCTCGGCGGGGCGCTCATCAAATACGAGGAGATGAACCGCGGACTCGACGTCATCACCAGCATCAAGCGCTGGATCGGTCCCGAGAGCGACAGCGAGGAGGACAGCAAGCTCAAGGTGCCGGCCATCTGCCAGCTGATGCCGCTGCGGTGGTCCTACGAATCCATCATCATCGCCCACGCCGAGCGCAACCCGGTCCGCGCCCTCATCAACGACATCGAGCACATCCTCGACGACTTCAAGAAACGCAACGAGTCCGGCAAGCCGATGACGGACGAGGACGAGGAATTGCTCGATGCCGCCAAGGACGCGCTGGCCATCGTCTACGGGCTCGACGGCGAGCACGCCGGCGACGTGCGCGCCAAGATCCGGCGCATCCGCGAAGGCCTCGCGCGTCGCGATTTCAATCCCGCCGAGTTCCTGGGCGACAGCCCGCCCGGCGAGACGGTGACCGCCGAGGAACTCTACCTGAACGAGAAGGTACTCGACCTGTTCAACGCCGCCGAGGTCGAACGCCGCGACTATCGCCGTGGCGAGGACCAGCCCAACGTTTTCTTCGGCAAGGAAAAGCGCTGGGTGGTCACCAAGAGCGATGCGGAAGAGGGGCTCGGCGACGATCCCGTCATTGTCAAACCGACCACCCTGTTCCCCGGTCTTCTCCAGGTCTTCGAGGGGAGTACCGTGGTGCTGGCGGCCAATACCCTGCGCCTC
>JAUIGT010000040.1 GCA_030432615.1 Verrucomicrobiia bacterium | reverse complement strand
GACGATTTTCTCCCCATCGGTTTCCAGGATCTCGATCAACTCCTCCCAGTGTGGCTGGGGAGCGTGCGTCAGTTTCAGGTAGTGCCCGTAGAGCGGCTCGTCGACCACGGCGGTGTCCGACCGCTGCGCGAAGGCATACATCAGCGCGGTGGAGACATTCCGCGGGCCGGAGAGCAGGTTGACGATGGTTGGATTCGCCGAAGAGGACACGCCCACGTTCCTAGAGGTCCGGGCGTTCGGTGACAATGCCAAAGCGTGTCATTCGTCCTTCAGTTTCTTTCGCAGCGTCCCGCGATTGGCCTGGAGTTCCTTGGCGAGGCGCGCCAGCTTGCCATCGAAACGGGGCAGGAGATCCTGGAGCAGGGCGACTTCGAGGGCGTCGGCCAGTTCGCGATAGGTGGGCGGCGGAGCCGAGGCCAGCCGGAGATCGAGCCAGTGGCCCAGCGCATCGAGCAGGTCCGGAGGCAGTTCACCGGTATCCGGAGGATTCTCCGAGAGAGTCGCGGGAGGATTGCCCAGGTATCCGGGCAGGTGGGTCGCCTCGATCCGGGTGCCGCCCGCGGTCGCGGTGATGGCATAGGAGACGACGTTGCGCAGTTCCCGCAGGTTGCCGGGCCAGGAATGACTGGCCAGTTGTTTCAACCCTTCCTCGGTAGTGTGCACCCGTCGGTCCGGAGCCAGCAGGCCGGAAAAGTAAGCCGCGAGAACGGGGAGGTCCTCCCGCCGATCGCGAAGCGGAGGGAGCCTGACCTCCAGCACCTGCAGTCGATAGAAGAGGTCGCTCCGGAACGCACCCGAATCGACCTTGTCCCGAAGCGCCTCCGTGCAGGTGGCTAGAATTCGGGGAAAACTCTCGGAGCCCTCCTCGATGCCGTGCACCAGGGTTCGCTGGTCCTCGGGGGTGAGCGCCCCGATCTCCTCGAGGATGAGGGTGCCTCCGGCCGCATCGTCGAGCGCGCCGGCCAAGGACGAGCCGGTGTCTTTCCCGGGATCGCCGCCGCCGAGATGAACCGCCAGCGGATCGCCGGCTCCCTGGGAATGCCGGCGGATCAGGTGGGCGACATGGGTCTTGCCGGTGCCGGTCTCGCCCCGGATGAGCACGGGCTCGCGACTGGCGCAGGCGTGGGCGATTTGCTGAAACACTTCCCGCATCGACGGGGCCGCGCCGATGAAGGCATTCTCGCCGGGAAATTCCGACACCCCTTCCGGCCGGATTTCGAGATGGCGCGGGTGTCCGTCGGAAAACGCTTCCACCAGTTGCTCGAGGGCGCGATTGAAAGCCTCGAAGTTGAGCGGCTTGGGAAAGAACTCGCGCACCCCGAGTTTTCGCGCGGTGATGGCATTGTCGATTTCGCCATGGGCGGTGATGACCAGCACCGGCGGACGTCGATCGGCTTGGAGGCTCTGGAGAAAAGCGAGTCCGTTCTGATCGGGGAGACCGATGTCGAGGATCATGGCGGCGAAACAGGTTCCCCGGTCGAGGAGCCGCCGGGCCTGGGCCGCCGTGGGCGCCATCTCGGCAAATCCACCCGCATGCCGAACCGTGGCCGCCAGTGCCAGGGCGAGGGGGCGCTCGTCTTCGACGATCAGGAAACGGGGAAGGTGCGGGCTCATGAGTCGGGGGAACTGGCGGAATCGTTCACGGTTTCTGGGACCGGGAAACGCAGGGTCACGCGCGCACCGCGGTCCCCGGGCAGATTCTCGATCTCGACCGAACCACCGTGGGCCTGCATGACTTCGGCGACGAGCGTGAGCCCCAGTCCCATGCCGCCCTCGCGTTGGGAGAAAAAGGGTTCCCGCCAGCGGGACAGCGCCTCGTCGGAGAAGCCCGGCCCCTCGTCGATGACGCTCACGCTGGCGCCTTTGCCGGAATCGATCGCCAGTGCGACGCGGATTTTCCCGCCCTCGGGCATGGCTTGAGTCGCGTTCAGCAGCAGGTTGCGAAAGACCTGCTCGATGCGGGCGGCATCGATTGCCGCGAGGACGTTGGCATCGGGAATTTCATCGAGCGAAGCGGAGACGCCGGCGTGGGCCATCTGCGGGCCAAGGCGTTCGATCACCCGGCGAACCAGCTCGGCCAAGTTGCGGATCTCGGTCCTTGGCGGTGCCGAGCGGGCCACGAAGAGCCACTGGTTGACGAGGTCGGTGACGCGGTCGGTCTCGTCGCGGATGAGATCGATCGATTCGGCGTTGGCGTGGGTGGACTCGCGGGCGAGGAGATCGGCATGGAGACGGATGGCGGCCGCCGGATTGCGGATCTCGTGGGCCAGGCTGGTGGCGATGCGTCCGAGGGTGGCGAGGCGCTCGGCCTGGCGCCGGAGGGCCTGTTCCTCCCGCAAGCGGCGATGCCCTTCCTCGAGCGAACGGGCGAGAGCGCCGATTTCGTCCGCGCGACCGGTGACCCCGGCGGGAAGCGGATCCGGCTTTTCCCGATCCAGGTTCGGCAGCCACTGATGGATCATGGACAGCGGGCGGACGATGCGGCGAGCCACGAGGAAGGCGATGCCGCCCCCGAGCGCGGTGACGATGAGAACGGGCAGCAGCCACGTCGGCGTGTCGGCGAGAAAGCGGCCGGTTTCCCGGAGGAGAACCAGGTGGGCCCGATCGCCGGCCATGGGCGCCACCGCGATTTCCCAGCGGCCATCCCGTTCCGCGCCGGTCTCCGGACCGGTGAGTCGCTCGATGCTGTCCCGGAATTCCGGGGTGATTCCTTCACCGAGCCGATCCGCGAAGCGGAATCCGACGCCCATTCCGAGGATGCCGGCGAGTTTCTCCGCGAGGTCGGGGGATGGGGGAAGGCGAAGCCGGTCGATCATCTCCGCGTTCGCCTGCGCCATCTCCCGGAGTTGCCGGAGCGATTCCCGGTGATGGGAATGATCGATCCAGGCGATCAAGGCCAGCGAAGCCGCCACCAGGAAGGCGGAAAACGGGACCGCGAGATGCCGGAAAATGCCGCCGTGGGCGGGCGGGGAGACCGTCGAGGATTCCATGAACAAAAATCAGCCAGAGCAGCGCGGTATTGAACCATGCTGCCGCCTTGATGGCCAGATTTTATCCAGATCGGCTACCGCGCCAGCGCGTAGCCCGCCCACACGAGGAGAAGTCCGACGACGACACTGACGAGCACGTTGGCGAGGGCCACCGCGAAGTGACCGTGGCGGAGGAGGTCGAAGCTGTTCCAGCCGAAAGTGGAGAAGGTGGTGAAGCTGCCGAGGAAACCGACCAGCAGGAGCCAGCGGGTGGCGTCCGTGAGCCACTCGCGGGTTTCGGCGAATCCGTAGAGCAAGCCGATGAGCAGGCAGCCGATCAGGTTGGCCGCGAGGATGCCCCACGGGAACTTGCTGTGAAAGATCCCGGTTTCGACCCGGCCGACGAGCCATTCCACGCCTCCGGCCACGAACCACCGCAGCAGGGCGCCGGCCGCCCCGCCGGAAGCGACGAGGAGAAAGGCCTTCATGGTTCGGGTCCGGAGGGGGGGGGAGGGGGCTACCCGACAAGAGGCGGGCGTTACTTGGAGGGAACCTCGCTCTTCTTTTCCGCCGGTTTGCCGTCGGCGACATCGGCACGGGGATGCACCTTGCGGAACTTGGGCAGGAAGCTGTCCCAGTCCCCGAGGATTTCCCGGGCGCGTTCGCTGTCGGTGTTTTCCAGGTGCTGGTAGACCAGTTGCTTCACCGTGTTGATGTCCTCGGGATCATCGAGCGGCGACACCTGGACCATTTCCGGGTTGTAGAGCTTCTCGAAACGATCGTCGAGATCGAGCACGAAGGCCTGGCCGCCGCTCATGCCGGCGCCGAAGTTCTTCCCGGTCTCGCCGAGGATGACCACCAGGCCGTTGGTCATGTATTCGCAGCCGTGGTCGCCGATGCCCTCGACGACGGCGGTGCCCCCGGAGTTGCGCACGCAGAAGCGTTCCCCGGCGCGGCCGTTGACGAAGAGGCGGCCGCCGGTGGCGCCATACATGACGGTGTTCCCGGCGATGGAGTTCTCGTGAGGCACGAACTTGCGGTTTTCCGGAGCCTTGAGAATGATCTCGCCGCCGCACATGCCCTTGCCGACGTAGTCGTTGGCTTCGCCGGTGAGGGTGAGCTTGATGCCGCCGCAGAGGAAGGTGGCGAAACTCTGGCCGGCGCTGCCGGTGAGGGCGATGTCGATGGTGCCCTCGGGCAGGCCGTTGTTCCCGTGATGATCGGCGACCACGCCGCTGAGCTTGGTGCCCACGTTGCGGTTGGTGTTCTTAATCTTGTAGGACAGCTTGATCGGGTTCTTGTCCCGGATCGAGTTGCGGGCGTCCTGGATGATCTTGTCGTCCAGCGGCGCCGCGTGCAGGCCGTCATTGCGATCCTGGAGCCGGATGCGGGAGAGTCCGCGGTCGCTTTCCTTGGCCACGTCGCGGAGGATGCGGCTGAGGTCGATGAGGTTGGCCTTCGGATGATCGGGCACCTCGCGCTGGCGGAGGAACTCGGGACGGCCGATGAGGTCGTCGAGCTTGCGCACGCCGAGGGCGGCCATGTGCTCGCGCACTTCCTGGGAGACGGCGTTGAAGAAGTTCACCACCATGTCCGGGGTGCCCTTGAACTTCTCGATCTTCTTCGGGTCCTGGGTGGCGATGCCGACCGGACAGGTGTTGAGGTGACACTGGCGCACGTAGACGCAGCCCATGGCGATGAGCGCGATGGTGCCGAAGTTGTATTCCTCGGCTCCGAGGGCGGCGGCGTGAATGATGTCGAGCCCGGTGCGGAGTCCGCCGTCGGTCCTCAGGGTGACACGGTCGCGAAGGCCGTTGAGCATGAGCACCTGCTGGGTTTCGGCGACGCCGATTTCCCAGGGCAGGCCCGCATACTTGATCGAGCTGAGCGGCGAGGCCCCGGTTCCGCCGTCGTGGCCGGAGACCAGGATGACGTCCGCGTTGGCCTTGGCGACGCCGGCGGCGATGGTGCCGACACCGGTTTCGGCGACGAGTTTGACGCAGACCTTGGCGCGGGGGTTGATCTCCTTCAGGTCGTGGATGAGCTGGGCGAGATCCTCGATGGAATAGATGTCGTGGTGCGGCGGCGGCGAGATCAGGGTGACTCCCTCCTGGGTGTGGCGGAGCTTGGCGATGATCGAGTTGACCTTGTGGCCGGGCAGCTGTCCGCCCTCGCCGGGCTTGGCGCCCTGGGCCATCTTGATCTCGATTTCCTCCGCCGACATCAGGTATTCGGCATGAACGCCGAAGCGGCCGGAGGCGACCTGCTTGATCTTGGAGTTGGCCCAGTCGCCGTTGGGATAGGGTTTGAAGCGCTTGGAATCCTCGCCGCCTTCACCGGAGTCGGACTTGCCGCCGATGCGGTTCATGGCGATGGCGAGGGTCTCGTGGGCCTCGGGACTGAGGGCACCCAACGACATGGCCGCGGTGGTGAAGCGCCGGCGGATTTCCTCGATGGGCTCGACCTCGTCGATGGAGATCGGGCCGCTGGCGGAGGGCACGAGTTCGAAGAGATCGTGCAGCGCGTTGGGACGGTTCAGCTTCCACTCCTCCAGATATTTCTGGTAGTCCTCGGGCGAGCCGGACTTCACGAAGGTGTGGAAGTTCTTGATCACCGGACCACTGACGGCGTGCGTTTCCCCGCCGCGGCGGGGACGGAGGAAACCGGGATCGCCGAGCTTGATCGGTTCCGCGGGACCTTCTTCGCCGGGAACTGCCTGGCCCCAGGCTTCGGCGTGGCGCTGCAGCGTCTCCGCGCCGATCTGCTCGAAACCGATGCCACCGATCTGCGAGGGAGTACCCTGGAAGCAGATCTCGACGACCTCTTCCCCGATGCCGACCGCTTCGAAGATCTGGGCGCCCTGGTAGCTGTTGAGCACCGAGATGCCCATCTTCGACATGATCTTCAGGAGCCCTTTCTCGAGGGCCTTGTGGTAGCGGACCTGGGCGTCGGCGACCGACATGCCTTCGAAGCTGTCCTTCTTGTCGGTCTCGATCAGTTCGCGCACGGTCTCGTGGGCCAGGTAGGGGCACACCGCCGTCGCGCCGAAGCCGATGAGGCAGGCCATGTGATGCACGTCACGGGCCTCGCCGCTCTCGACGATGAGGCTGGTCTTCATGCGCTTCTGCGCGTTGGTGAGGTGGTGATGCACCGCCCCGACCGCCAGCAGCGAGGGAATGGGAGCCCGTTCGTGATCGGTGGCGCGATCGGACAGGACGAGGATCTGGGTGCCCTCGTCGATGGCCTTTTCGGCATCGCGGCAGACGCGCTCCACGGCGGCCTTGAGTCCGGCGGCGCCTTCGGAGACCGGCCAGGTGAGGTCCACCGTGCGGCTGGGGAAGGATGATTCCAACGTTTCCAGCGCCCGAAGCTGGTGATCGAAAAGGAAGGGCGATTCCAGGTGGATGACCCGGGCGTGGTCGGGCGTTTCCGTCAGCAGATTCCGCTCGGGACCGATGTCGGCCTCCAGGGACATGACGAGGTGTTCGCGGATCGGGTCGATCGGCGGGTTGGTCACCTGGGCGAAGAGCTGCTTGAAGTAGGTGAACAGGACCTTCGGCTGGAGCGACAGCACCGAGAGAGCGGCGTCATCACCCATCGAGTAGACGGCCTCCTGGGCGTTCTTCGCCATCGGGGCCAGGACCATGTCCAGTTCCTCCTTGTTGTAGCCGTGGGTGACCTGGTGCTGGGACAGAGTGAGGAAATCGATCTCGCCTTCCGGAGCGGACGGCTTGGGATCGACGCGCTCGCTGAACTTGATGCGGTTCTTTTCCAGCCACTGGCTGTAGGGTTGCTGGGTGGCGAGGCGCCGCTTGATCTCGGCGTCTCCGATGACCTCGCCTTTCTCCGTATCCACGACGATCATCTGGCCGGGACCGAGGCGGCCCTTCTTGATGACGGTCTCGTCCGGCAGGTGACAGGTGCCGACCTCCGAACCGAGGCTGAAGATGCCGTCGTCGGTGATCTTGTAGCGGGCCGGACGCAGGCCGTTCCGGTCGAGGCTGGCGGCCACGGTGCGGCCGTCGGTGAAGGCGAGGGCGGCGGGACCGTCCCACGGTTCGCAGAAACAGCCGTGGTACTTGTAGAAATCGGCGACTTCCTTCGGGGTGAAGGGATCGATCCGCCACGCCGGCGGCACCAGCATGGCCATGGCGTGCGGGACCGAGCGGCCGGAGAGCACGAGCAGTTCGAGGGCCTGGTCGAGGCTGGCCGAGTCCGAGGCGTCGGGATCGAAGAGCTTGTTGAGGAGGTGCATGTTGTTGCCCCAGACCTCGCTCTTGAACTGGCCGATCCGGCTGTTGAGCCAGTTGCGGTTGCCCCGCAGGGTGTTGATTTCCCCGTTGTGCGCCAGCATGCGGAAAGGCTGCGCCAGCGCCCAGGTCGGAAAGGTATTGGTGGAGAACCGCTGGTGGTAGAGACAGATCGCGGTCTCGAAATCGGGGTTCCGGAGATCGATGAAATACTTCTCCAGCGCGGTGGCCACCATGAAGCCCTTGTAGCTGATGAGGCGATGGCTGAGCGAGGCGACATAGAAACCGGAAATGTTCTCCTCGTGCGATTTGATCTCGATCTCGCGGCGGGCGAGGAACAGGGTCCGCTCGAACTCGTCGCCGTCCATGCCCTCGGGCCGGCGCAGGAGCAGGTGGCGGATCTCGGGCTGGGTTTCCCGGGCCTGGTCGCCGAGCGCGCCGTCGTCGGTGGGCACGTCGCGCCAGCCGATGATGCCGACGCCGCGGTTGCGGATCACGCCTTCGGCCAGGATGCGGCCCTTCAGGTTGTCGCCGTTTTCGGTAACGGGGAGAAAAAACACGCCGACCGCGAGGTCGTTCGGGCTGTCGAGGTAGACGCCGCGTTTCTCGACTTCGGGAATGAGGACCTTGTAGGGCAGCTGGGTGGACACGCCGGCGCCGTCACCCGTCTTCATGTCCGCGTTGAGCGCGCCGCGGTGGGTGACATTGCAGACCGATGTGAGGCCGAGTTCGAGAATTCGCCGGCTGCGTTCGCCGTGGATATGCGCGACCACTCCGACGCCGCAGGCGTCACGTTCCAGTTCCGGGCGGTGAAGACTGCCCTGGCTCTCCTTGGGAAGTTGATAATATCGACTCATGAAAAAACGGTTTCGCTGCTTCGTGCTTTCCTCTGTTGTCGTGACCAGCGCGACGTCCAGTCTCGCGGGGCGCGGGATCTTCCGCCCGGTTCCCGAGAGATTGAAGCCGGAACTGTTCCTAGCGATGGAAAAACTTACGCCTGGCAACGCCTCGACGGAGCGGTGGCTCCTGAGAGCATTCCAAAATCCGGGGAGTTTTTCCGAATTTCGTAACAGCCAGAATTTCTCCCCGTCAGCACCCTGCAGGTGCATCGAGGGGCGGGGATTGTAACCGAAACCCGTTCGCCGTCAATTGTCGGAGTCGGGAACGGTTTCACCAGACCCGGTTGTCCGATCGGGGGAGTCGCGGGGCCGGCGCTCCAATGGTCGGGAGGACCGGGCGGTCGATTCCCCCGCGGACGGTCAGGACTCGAAGCGGATGTTGGCCGGATACGAACCGAAACTGCGCAGGCGAAGGCAGACGTCGCGGGCCGCTTCGAGCGCCTTGCGGACATCGGAGTCGGCGGACGTGCCCTCCACTTCAATGAAGAACTGGTATTGGTTGGGGCGACCGACCAGGGGACGGGATTCGATCCGTTTCAGGTTCACGCCATTGGCGGCGAGGGGTTCCAGGAACCGGAAAAGGCTCCCGGAGGAGTCGGGCAGTTCGACCGCGAGACTGGTGCGGGAATTCTCCGGCGAGTCTTCGTTGGCCTCGCGCGCGAGCACGAAGAATTCTGTCACGTTCGGCACTTCCGCCGAGATCGGGTAGTGGAGCACGTCGAGCCCGTAGCGTTCCGCTCCCTCCCGCGCTCCGATGGCGGCGGACCCTTTTTCCTGGGAGGCCGCGATGGCCGCGTGGGTGGTGCTCGGAGTCACCGACTGCTCGGCGTCGGGATAGTGGGCTTTGAGCCACTTGCCGCAGTGGTGGAACGGGGCGAAATGGGAGTAGATCTTCTTCACCGTGTCCCCTTCCCGCCCCAGCAGGGCGAGTTTCACGTTGAGCGTGATCTCCTCGCAGATGTGGTGGGAGAAACTTTCCTCGAGAATCCGGTCCACGGTGGCGGTGATGATGCCGCCCGACGAGTTCTCGATCGGCACCACGGCGAGCGAATCGGGCGATTCGTTGAGGAAATCGAAGACTTCATCGACCGACCCGCGTGGAATCAGCCCCTCGTCGCCGAAGCGCTTGCGCGCGACGAGATGGGAAAAGCTCCCCTCGGGACCGAGATAGGCGACCGGAGCTTGATTTCGTTTTTCTGCGGAAAGGATCATGGAAGCAAATCGGGGTTGGTCCACCCGGGCGAACGGAATTGGGCAGCAGCGGGCCGCTTTTTTCAAGTAATATCGCTACTCGGAGACGGTGCGAGAAGGCGGGTTGGTTGCGCTTTCCCGACCGTTTCCCACGCCTGTCCGTGGACGGCGATCATCGCCCGGAACGCGCGTTTTTTCCAGCGAATACCGGGCGCGGCGAATCGCGGGAATCGGGTGGCGGGGAATCACGGCCGCGGATAACTGCCGAGTATGGTGACCTCCTTGCCGGCTTCCCGGAGCGCGGCGATGGCTTCGGCCACCGGCGGATCGGTGGCGTGTCCCACGATTTCCATCCGGATCAGCGCTCCGCCGCGTTCGTCCGAACCATCGATCTCGTGCCCGTCGACGCGGATCGTTTCCACGCCCGCCTTTTCCATGGTCGCGAGGGTCGAGACCAGGCTGCGACCCATCTCGTCACCGGCCACGGTAAGCAGGGTCTGGTCGCACCCGGTCGGGGGGCTGGGGCGGCGGCCGACCACGGAAAACCGCGCCGACGAGGCCTCATCCTGGATCGAGGGGGCGATGATGTCGAGGTCGTTGAGTTCCGCCGCCAGGCCGCTGCCGATGGCCGCGATCTGCGCATCCTCCCGGGCCGCGGCGGCGGCTCGCTCGGTACTCGAAACCTCGAGGAATTCGAAGGCGCGTTCCTGTTGGCCCAGCCATTTCCGCGCCGCGGCGATGATGGAGGGATGCCCCGCCACCTTGCGGATGTCACCGAGCGGCCCTTTCCCCATGAGGCAGATCTCGATGGGCAGCGAGATTTCCGCGCAGATTTTCAGCGGGTGGGTCGCGAACAGTTGAAAGATGTCCCGCACCGCGCCCTCGGTGGAGTTCTCGATCGGCACCACGCCGTAGTCGGCGCGTTTGAGCCTGACCTGGTCGAACACGTCCGCCAAGTTGGGTTGGACCAGGTATTCGACGCTGTGGCCGAACTTGCTGATGGAGGCCTGGTGGGTCCAGGTGCCGGGAGGGCCGAGGTAGGCGATCTTGAGGTCTTCCTCCAACGCCAGCGCCGCCGACATGATCTCGCGGTAGATGGCGCGGATCGACTTGGGCGGCAGGCGTCCCTCGCTCTTGGCGACGAGACGCTTGAGCAGGGCGTCCTCGCGTTCCGGGGCGTAGATTTCCAGTCCCTCGCGCTTCTTGAGCTCGCCCACGGCGTGGACCACGTCCGCCCGTTCGTTGAGCAGTCGCAGCAGGTCGGTATCGATGGCGTCGATCTTCTGGCGCAGTTCTTCGAGCGTCATGGCGTTTGATCCCCGCTGGGGTGGTTGCGATCCTCGTCGGTTTCCGGTGGCGCCTCGGTGTCCTCTGCGGGCTCCCACTCATTCCCGGGCGCCCCCTCGTCGTCGGGTTCCGCCTCGGAATCGGGTTCGGAGTCGAGCTCCGCCGTTTCTTCCTCGGGAGAATCCGTGGCCGGCCCGGGCTCGGCGTCATCGCCAGCTTCGGGGCCTTCGGCTTCGCTTTCACCGATCGATTCGTCCTCGGGAGCCGGGGATTCGCCCTCGTCCTCGTCTCCACTCTCGGTGGATCCGGTGTCTTCCTGGGCCTCCTCTTCTTCGGTGGGGGAAGAATCATCGTCGTCGCCTCCTTCTCCCAGCACGCGTCCGCTGGCGTCGGCGAGTCGAAGTTGCTCTTCCTTGGGCTTGCTCCCGTCTTCGTTTTCCTCGCCCTTGGCGGTGGGGAGGGGAACATTCCGCAGTTCCGAGGCGTTCGGGAGTTCCTCCAGGCTGCGGACGCCGAAGTGCTCCAGGAAAAGGTCGGTGGTCTCGTAGAGCAGCGGTCGCCCCGGGAGGTCGGCTCGACCGCCGATCTTCACGAGACCGCGCTCGATGATCTTCTGCAGCACCCCGTCCACCGCCACGCCGCGAACCGCCTCGATGTCCGCCTTGGTGATCGGCTGCCGGTAGGCGATGATGGCCAGCGTCTCCAGGGCCGGCGGGCTGAGGCGCTCCGGTCGCATGCCGGGAATGAGGGCGCGCACGAAGTCCGCGTATTCCGGTCGGGTGACGAATCGCCAGCCCGAGGCGCCCTCCACCAGCTGCATGGCCCGGCCCGATTCGGCGTAGACTTCACCGATCTCGTCGATGGTCTGGGCGATGGTCTTTTCGGTGACCTTGCGCCAACTCTCGGCCTCCTCGCCCTCGTGTTCCTCCGCGGCGCGACGCACCGCCTTTCCGATCTCGGCGGTCGAGATCGGCTCCGGGGCGGCGAAAATCAGCGCTTCGACGATGTTGATGAGGTGCATGACTGGGCTTGGAAAAAAGGCGGATCGGCGAGCCTCCGACCGTCCCCGCTTCCTTCACGAATTCTCGTTCCGTTGCAACTCGATTTCGCCGAGGATGCTGTCCTGCGTGACCCGGAAATGGTTCAGCTTCATCAGTTCCAGCAGCGCCAGGAAGGTCACGATCACTTCGCCCTTGGTGCTGACGTTCTCGAAAAGGGCGGAAAATTTCACCGCTTTCCCCGGGGGAATCGTCTTCAGCAGGTGATCGATCTTGTCGCTGACGGTCCAGCGCTCGTCGACGATCTCGTTGAAGGCGTCCTCGTCGTCGAAGCGCTGGAGGATGTTCTGGAAGGCGCGGATGAGGTCGAAAATGCTGACCTCGGCGAGCGGGCGTTCCTGGTTCTTGTCGGTCTCGATCTTCTCGGGGACGTGGGCGAAGATGTCCTGCTGCTCGGATTCCCGCCGCTGCAGGAAGGTGGCCGCGTCCTTGAATTTCTTGTACTCGATCAGCTGTCGGATCAGGTCCCAGCGCGGATCCTCGTCCTCGGCGTCGTCCTCGGGCGGCTGATGATGCTTGGGCAGCAGGGTGCGACTCTTGATGTAGCAGAGGTTGGCGGCCATCACCAGGAACTCGCCCGCCAGGCTGATGTTCAGCATGCGGAAGGTCTCGATGAAGGTCATGTACTGCTTGGTGATCGTCTCGATCGAGATGTCGTAGATATCGACCTCATCGCGCTTGATCAGGTAGAGCAGCAGGTCCAGCGGGCCCTCGAAGATCTCCAGTTGCACCTTGTAATCGTAGTCCGGCGGTCCCACCGCCGTCTCGCCCGGGTCTTCGAATTCGAGGGTGGTTTCCTCCAACCCCTGTCCGGATGTCGATGAAGACACCTCCTCCCCGTCGGAAGGCGCTTCCGGCGCGGCGGCGAGGTCGGTGGGAGAGTCGGTTTCGGAATCGGACACGAGGGCGGATCGGGAAGCGGCTACCAAAACGCCCAAGGGGGGCAATTGCAACCGGCAAGCCGTGCGTCGTGATGGGCAGGATTCGCCATTGAGGGAGAAGCGCGATTCGTGCGATGCTGAGGCGTGAGCATGACCGAGGCAGCCACGGCAATCCCGACGGGAGTCCCGGCCACGAAATGGTGGCATCGGGAAGGGGATCGCATCGTCTGCACGCTCTGCCCGCGCGAGTGCCGCATCGGGGAGGGACAGCGTGGCTTCTGTTTCGTGCGCAAGAACGAGGGCGACCGCATGGTGTTGACCACCTACGGGAAGAGCACCGGCTTCTGCATCGACCCGATCGAGAAGAAACCGCTCAACCATTTCCTGCCCGGCACCCCGGTCCTCTCCTTCGGCACCGCCGGCTGCAACCTCGGCTGCAAGTTCTGCCAGAACTGGGATATCTCGAAGTCGCGCGAGATCGAGATTCTCTCAGAGGAAGCCGGCCCCGAGGACATCGTGGCCGCCGCCAAGGCCCACGGCTGCCGCAGCATCGCCTTCACCTACAACGACCCGGTCATCTGGGCCGAATACGCCATCGACACCGCCAAGGTCGCCCGGGCCGAGGGCATCAAGACGGTCGCCGTCACCGCCGGCTACATCGGCACCGAGGCGCGACCGGAATTCTACCACCACATCGACGCCGCCAACATCGACCTGAAGGCCTTCACCGACCGCTTCTACCGGAAGCTCGCCTTCGCCCAGCTGGAACCGGTGCTGGACACCCTCAAGTGGCTGAAGCGGGAGAGCGACACCTGGTTCGAGATCACCACCCTCCTCATCCCGGGCGAGAACGATTCACCGGAGGAACTCGGACGCATGACCGACTGGATCGCGGAGAATCTCGGCGACGAGGTGCCGTTGCATTTCTCTGCCTTTCATCCCGACTTCAAGATGCGGGACGTCCCCGCGACGCCGCACGATACCCTGATCCGGGCCCGCGAAGTCGCGATGGAGCGTGGCCTGAAATACGTCTATGTCGGCAACGTGCTCGACGGTGACCGGCAGAGCACCCGGTGTCCGGGTTGCGGCGAGGTCGTCATCGAGCGCGATCACTACCAGCTCGGCAGCTACCGGATCCGGGGCGGCGCCTGTGGCGCCTGTGGCGAAAAAATTCCGGGCGTCTTCGAGGACGAACGCGGCGACTGGGGGCGGCGGCGTCTTCCCATCAGCATCCGGAAAGCCGCGCGGCCGGAGTCGGTCGAAGCGGAAGCGGAGATCGAGCCGATCGTCTTCGATGGCGAAGTCCGCCGTGAGCTGCTGGCCCAGGCGCGCCACCTGGTCGAGGCGACGGTCCGCGGCGAGAAACCCTCGCGTTCCCTCCCGAAAGCGATCGCCGACCTGCCCTGCCACGGGCTCTTCGTCAGCCTGAAACGCGGCCACCAGCTGCGCGGTTGCATCGGGAACTACCGCGCCGACCAGGCCAACCCCATCGCCGCCCTGCTGGCGGACGCGGCTCCGGCGGTGGCGACGCGCGACCGCCGCTTTCCCCGGATCGTTCCCGCGGAACTGCCCTTCCTGCGCATCGAGCTGACCCCGATGCACGGTTTTCGTCCCGTGCCGGAAACGGGCGAGGACCGGATCGGCGCCGTCGAGATCGGCAGGCATGGCGTCATCCTCGGGCGCGGTTCGCAGCGCGGCCTTCTGCTGCCGCAGGTGGCGGTGGAGCAGGACTACGATGCCGCGGCCTTTCTCCGGCAGGTTTCCCTGAAGGCCGGCTTGCCCGAAGACGCGTGGCGGGCGAAAGACACCGACCTCCAGGTTTTCGAGGGCGATCCGTTCACCGAAGCGCCGCCGAAAAGCGAGCTGGATACCGCCACCCTGCCGCGGGACGCGCTCGAAGCGCTGGCGACGCTGATCACCCGTTTTCTGGGACCGTCCCGGGGACAGGTCCAGGTGCCGAAAGTCCTGACGCAGATCAGCGAGTCGCCGCTCGGGCTCGTCCTCGAAGTCGGGGATCGGCGGACGGTGGCCCTGAAAGCCGGCGCCAGCCTCGCCGATCTTGCTCGCCAGGCCGCGCAGTCGATCGCCGCGGAAGGAAAAGGCTCCCTGCCGGAACACGCGGAGGCACGACTGCACCTGCTGAGCCTGCCGGTCACGCTGCAGCCCGCCGACTATCCGGATCGCCATCGATTGGTGCGAGCGCAAGGTGCCGTCCTTGCGCGCCAGGGCGAACGCTTCGGGATCACTCTGCCGGGCGGAAACTCCTCGGCCGATCCCGTTCCCGAAGCCCTGAAATCGATCGGCCTGAAGGTCGGAGATTGGGCGAGGGGAAACGCGGAAGTCGTCGCCTTCCAACGGCAGGTGGTCCGCTTCCGCCTCCCGTTGGCGCAGGCATCGGAAACACCTTCGGCGGTCGAAACGCGATCCCCGGCGATGGCCGGAAAATTCTATCCCGGCAACGCCGACGAGATCGAGAACACCCTCGACACCCTGTTCGCCGATCATGCCGATGAAGAGGCCGAGTCCGTTCGCGCCGTCATGCTCCCGCACGCCGGCTGGATCTTCTGCGGCGACATCATCGCCGAGACGCTCGCCCGGGTGACCGTGCCCGAGGTGGTCGTCGTCCTCGGCCCCAAGCACACGCCCCATGGCGCCAACTGGTCCGTCAGCGCCTCCCCGGCCTGGCGCCTGCCGGAAACCACCGTCCCCGTGGCCACCGAGTGGGTCGATTTCCTGGTCGATCGTTGCCCCGGGCTGGAAAAGGAAGACGCCGCCCACCGGGACGAGCACGGCTGCGAGGTGTTGCTGCCTTTCCTGCATCGGCGAAATCCCGAGCTTCGCGTGGTTCCCATCGCCCTTGGCGCCGCCGGCTACGATGACCTCGCTCCGCTGGCCGAGTCCCTCGCCGCCCTGAAAGTGGAACTCGGTGATCGGGTGATGTTCGTGATTTCCAGCGACATGAATCACTTCGCCAACGACGAGGAAAACCGTCGCCGAGACGCGCTCGCCCTGGAGCGGTTCGAGTCCGCCGACGCGCGGGGCCTCTACGATGTCTGCCGCGAAAACGACATCAGCATGTGCGGCCTTCGCCCCGCCGTGGCCGTGCTGCGTGCCTTGGAAAAAACGACGCCCGCCGAAGTCGAACTCGTCCGTTACGACACCAGCGCCCGCGTTTCCGGCGATACCTCGCGCGTGGTCGGCTACGCGGGAGCGGTGTTGCGATAGATCTGCGCCGCAACTGATCGATCCAGAGGAGCGGTGCGGAGCGTTACCCTGTCCATGAAGGTCCTCCTCACCGGCGCCAACGGCTACATCGGGTTGCGACTGCTTCCGGCGCTGCTGGAGGCGGGGCACGAGGTGGTCTGCCTGGTGCGGGATCGGCGGCGTTTTCCGGAATCGGATTTTTCCGAGATGGCCGACGAGGGCGCGCGCCTTTCGATCGTTGAAGCGGACCTGCTCGAGGCCGAGACGCTGACGGCGATTCCCGATGACATCGAGGCGGCCTACTACCTGGTCCACTCCATGGGCAGCGGGCGGCGGGATTTCTCGGATCTCGAAAGCCGGGCGGCGCGCAATTTCGCCGAGGCCGTCTCGCGGACCCGGGCCCGGCAGGTGCTCTACCTGAGCGGCATCGTCAACGATTGGGAAAAGGAGGAGCTGTCCCAGCATCTCGGTTCGCGTCGCAACGTCGAGACGATCCTCCGCGACCACGGCTCCGTTCCCGTAACGGTCCTGCGGGCCGCCATCATCGTGGGCAGCGGAAGCGCCTCCTTCGAGATCATCCGCGACCTGGTGGAGAAGCTGCCGCTCATGATCGCGCCGCGCTGGCTGAGGACGCGCTGCCAGCCCATCGCCATCCGCAACGTCATCGGCTACCTCTGCGGCTGCCTCGGCAACGAACGCACCTTCGGCGAGACTTTCGATATCGGCGGACCTGAGGTGCTCACCTACCAGGACCTGCTGCGGCAGTTCGCGGAAACGCGCGGGCTGGTGCGGCGATTCATTCCCGTGCCGCTGCTGTCGCCGAAGCTTTCGGGCTACTGGCTCTACTTCGTCACCGCCACGAGCTATCCGTTGGCTCGCAGCCTGGTCGACAGCCTGGAGCACGACATGGTGGCCACCGACCACCGTATTCGCGAGATCGTTCCCCTCGACCTGCTCAGTTACCGGGAATCGGTCGAGAAGGCCTTCAGTCGGATCGCCCAGAACCGGGTGCCGTCGAGCTGGTTCGATTCGCTGGCCTCGGGACGGATGGATGTCCGTTTTCTCGACAACGTCCAGGTGCCTCAGCACGGCGTGTTCCGCGACGAGCGCCGCCTCCCGTTTTCCCGCGATCCGGAAGAGGTGCGGGAAAACATCTGGCGAATCGGCGGGGAGCGCGGCTGGTACACGATGGACTGGGCCTGGCGCCTGCGAGGCTGGATGGATCGGCTCGTCGGTGGGGCCGGACTCCGCCGGGGGAGGCGTCACCCGACCGAACTCCGCGCCGGCGATGCCCTCGATTTCTGGCGGGTTCTCCTCGCGGACGAGAAACACCGGCGCCTCATGCTCTTCGCCGAGATGAAACTCCCCGGCGAGGCCTGGCTGGAGTTTGCGGTCGAGCGGAACGAGGACGACGAAGCAGGGAACGGCGAGCCGTGGATTCTCCGCCAGACGGCGACCTTTCGCCCGCGCGGACTCCTGGGGCGCCTCTACTGGTTGGCGGTGCTGCCCATGCACGCCTTGGTCTTCGAGGGCATGGCGCGTTCGATCGTGAACTGGCGAAACGAGGACGGAGCCACGGGGTTGGATTGATTCCGCCCCGCCAATGGCTCGCGGCACGAAAGCTGCAACCTCTCATGATTCAACCGGGTTGACTCGCCGAACCGACCCTCTTGGATCGGGCGCCGCGATGCCGCCCCCGCGATCCCCCTTTACGCCGTCTCCGATTTCCGCTTCATTGAGGCCCGATGACCGAGCTTTTCCACCCCCGACTCCGGTCTGATTTTCCGAAAGTCGGCCTCCTGGCCGCGATCGCGATGGTCGTGGCGGGAATCTCGTCCGCTTTCGGCCAGGCGGACTACAAGCGCTTCTTCGACGAGGAGAACGTGCCGGCGGTGCGTGAACTCTTCCAGGCCGGCCGCTACGACATCTGCCTGCAGGTCTGCCGGCTCGCGGATCAGCGTGGCCAGCCGGCGGTCGACTGGCGGGTGATCAAGTTCGAGTCGCTCGCCGCGATCGGCGAGATCGAGGAAGCGCTCGCCGAAGCCGAGAAGCTCCCCGTATCCTACCCCGACAACATTCCCGCGCTGATGGCGGCTCACGATCTCTTCGCCTCCGCGGGAAGAACGGAAAAGGCCGCCGAGATGCTGAAGCTCGTCAACGAGGCGGCGTTGAAGCTGAAACGCGAGGAGCGCGGGGGGATGACCCAGGTCGCGCTCGGTCGCGCCGCGCTCGCGCTGGGTGCCGATCCGGCCACGGTGATGGAGCAGTATTTCGATCCGGTGAAGGCGCAGAAGCCGAAGACCAAGGACGACATTCCCTCCGGCCTCGTCGATGCCCACCTCGCCGCGGGCCAGCTCGCGCTCGACAAGTCCGACTACCAGCGCGCCGCCCAGGAATTCAACGCGGCCCTGAAATTCGCGCCCAACCATCCCGACGTGCGCTTCGGGCTCGCCCAGGCCTACGCGCCGAGCAACGGCGAGGAAACCACCAAGCACCTGGAGCGGGCCCTGGAGGTGAACCCGGTGCACGCGCCCAGCCTGCTTCGCCAGGCCGAGACGATGATCAACGCCGAGGAATACGGGATCGCCGAGGAGCGCATCAAGCTGGTGCTCTCGGTCAATGCCGTGCATCCGCTCGCCTGGGCCTACCTGGCCATCATCGAGAATCTCGCCCGCGCCGATGACGCCGCCTTCGCGGAGGCGCGGGAAAAGGCGCTGGAAATCTGGCCCGAGAATCCCGAGGTCGATCACACCATCGGCCGGGTGCTTTCGCGCAACTATCGTTTCCAGGAAGGGGCCGAACGACAGCGCGCCGCCTTGGCGATGGATTCCGACTACCTGCCGGCGCGCCTTCAGCTCGCCCACGACCTGCTCCGGCTCGGGGACGAGGACGGCGCTTTCGCCCTGGCCGAGGAAGTCAGCCAGGCGGATGAATACAACGTGCTCGCCTACAACCTGACCGTGCTCCGGGACGAGTTGGCGAGCTACGAGACCATCGCCTCCGATGATTTCACCATCCGGATGCCGGCCAACGAAGCCGAGATCTACGGCGACCGGGCGCTCGAGTTGCTGACCGAGGCCAAGGAAGTGCTCTGCGCAAAATACGGACTCGAACTGGATCACCCGGTGCTGGTGGAGTTCTTCCCGCACCAGCAGGACTTCGCCATCCGCACCTTCGGCAATCTCGGCGGCGCCGGCATCCTCGGCGCCTGCTTCGGCACCGTGGTCACCATGAACAGCCCGGGCGGACTGGCCCATGCGAAGAACAACTGGGAGGCCACGCTCTGGCACGAGTTCTGTCACGTCGTCACCCTGACCGTGACCCACAACAAGATGCCGCGTTGGCTGAGCGAGGGCATTTCCGTCTACGAGGAGATGCAGCGCAACCCGACCTGGGGCCAGCGGATGACGCCCAACTATCGCCGCATGATTCTCGAGGAGGAGGCGCTCACACCGATCGGCGAACTGAGCAGCGCCTTCCTGTCGCCGGAGTCGCCCGAGCACCTCATGTTCGCCTACTACCAGTCCATGCTGGTGGTCGAGTACCTGATCGAGAACTACGGGCTGGAGAGTTTCCAGAAGATTCTCACCGATCTCGGGGACGGCGTCCTCATCAACGACGCCATCGCCCGCCACACCGAGGAACTGGCGACCTTGGAACCGGCCTTCGATGCCCGGGTCATCGAACTCGCGGAAAATCTCGCGCCCGGGGTGGACTGGACCCGGCCGCCGCCGGAGGAGGTTGATCCCCGCGATTCCGGCGCGGTGGCCGATTTCGCCCGGGCCAACCCGAAGAACCATTGGGCCTGGTTGACCCTGACCCAGCTGTTTCTCGCCCAGGAAAATTGGGAAGAAGCCGTCGCCGCCGCGGATCACCTGATCGAACTGTATCCGGAAAACACCGAGCACGGGGGCGGTTACCTGCTCAAGGCGAAGGCCTGGCAGGCCCTGGGCGACCGGGAGCGCGAGGCGGAAACGCTCCGCCAGTTGGCCTCGCTTTCCTCCGAGTCCTACACCGCCTACACGAAGTTGCTGGACCTCGATCTCCAGAGCGGGGCCTGGGACGAGCTCCTGGACACCGCCAAGCAGACCAAGGCCATCAATCCCTTCCTCAAGCATGCCCACTACTGCCGGGGCTGCGCCCACGAAGCCCGGGAGGAACGGGGCGAGGCGGTGCAGTCCTTCGAGAAACTACTCGCGCTCAAGCCGGTGAACCCGAGCGAGGTCCGCTTCCGGCTGGCCCGCCTGCTCCGGCCCGACGACGAGGAGCGGGCGAAGCGTTACCTGCTCGACTCGTTGGTGGAGGCTCCTCGCTATCGTGAGGCACACCAGTTGCTGCTGAAATTCGAAGAGCCGGAAGAGGCGAAAGCGGAAGTGCCGGCGCCGAGCCCGACCAAGGCGGAGCCGGATGAGAAGGATCCGGAACCGCAAGCGAAGCCGAAGGAGGATCCTTTCGGGGGTGGCTCACCTGGCGCCTCGGAGCCAACGGGTGAGGGGGCGCCGAAGAATCCCTGAATATGAAGCTGGTGATTCCCGATTTCCGCCTTTCCATGCGCCTGCTCTCCGCCGGGGCGGTGCTGGCGCTGCCCCTGCTGCTGTTCGCCCAGGACAGCGGCGGAGCGAAGTACAAGCCGACCTGGTTCGGAATCACGGACGGTGAGGTGCCGGAGGATCCGCGCGACTGGGGACGCGGCCAGTACTACGACTTCCCCACCTGGGACGTCAGCCAGGAAGTGCCCAACGACGTCTTCACCTTTGCCCGGCTTCGCTACAACTCGGGCACCTGGATGGGGCGGCGATCGAAGTGGCTCATCGACTACCCCGACAGCGAACTCAATTTCGCCTACCGGCTCAACCAGCTCACCTCGCTCGAGGTCAATCCGCTCAGCGCGGTGGTCGATATCGACTCCGAACAGCTGCGCCACTATCCGTTCGTCTACATGATCGAGCCGGGCGATATCTGGATCACCGACGAGGAGGCCGAGACGCTCCGGAACTACCTCCTCAACGGCGGCTTCATCATGGTCGATGACTTCTGGGGCATCTACGAGTGGAACAATTTCTACCGGGCGCTCAAGCAGATCTTTCCCGATCGCGAGCCGGTCGATCTGGAGCTGGATCACCCCATCT
>JAUIGT010000582.1 GCA_030432615.1 Verrucomicrobiia bacterium | reverse complement strand
CCGCCATTCCCCTGCCCCCCCGGCAAAAACCGGCCCCGGCTCCGGATTCCGGAGAGACTGCGGAGCTTCCCTCGCCGGTGATGGGGGTGGTTTCCATGGTTCTCGGACTGGTCAGCGTAATGCTTTTCTGTGCGCCCGGGATCCTCTTCGGTCCCGCGGCTATCATCTGCGGCCACCTCGCCCGGGCCCGGGCTCGCAACAGCCCGGTCGCATCTCCTCCCGGACACGGGGCCGCGCTCATCGGCCTGATTCTCGGCTATCTCAGCCTGATCGGGTTCATCGTGCTCATCGTCGGTCTGAAGCCCGCGGTGGAATGGATCCGGGAAACCCGGCCGCCCCAGTGAGCGGACAATTTCCGCCGCGATCTTCGCAAGGTATTTTGGTTGTCCTGAACGTCAGAGCGCGCTAAGGTCCGGCTTTTGATCCGACCTCCAACGATGCCCGGTCCCATGGCCGACGATTCCACTGCCAACGCCTTCGTTTTCGCCGATCACCTCGTTCTCGATGAATCTCCCACGCGCGAGTTCTACCGAACCGTGCTCCAGGGCCTGATTCACAAGAACAACAACACCCTCGGCGTCATCCAGGGTTACTCCAGCCTCATCCTCATGGACGATCCGCCCAAGTCGGTGGTGGAAAACGTCGAGCAGATGAAGACCTCGTCGAACCAGGCATCGGAACTGGCGAAGGTCATTCTCACCGCCGCCGGCTGCGCCCGGGTCAAGCCGGAGCCGACCAGCCTCACGGATCTGCTTCCCCACATCGAGGCCACCGCCCGGGAAAAGTGCCAGGCCGCCGGGGTTCCCCTCCAGTTCCAGGCCGGGGAAAACCTCCCCTTGGTCATGGCCGACGGCAATCGACTCATCGAGCTGCTGGGCGAGTTGATCCGGAACGCCGCCGAAGCCGCCGCCGGGGTGTCCGGAGGCGAGGTGGCCATCGATATCCTCCCGCCCGGGGAAGCCTCGCCCGCCGAGGAGAAGCGCATCGATTTCTTCATCCGCAATTCCAGCGTGGACCTCTCGCCCGACCAGATCCGCGAGGCTTTCGAGCCGTTCGAGGGCAACAAGTCGAACGATCACTACGGGCTCGGTCTCACCACCGCCGGCGTCCTCGCCGGCCAGATGAACATGCGCCTGGGGCTCCGCAACGCCGAGGGGACGACCACCGCCTGGCTGAGCCTGCCGGCCGCGGGGTGAGCCGGCCCACCCAAGAGGGTCAGGTCCGCGATCCAACCCTGTTGAAAAGGCGAACGAAAAAAGGCGAACCGTTTCCGGCTCGCCCTTTCGAAAAATCGTTGGAAACAACGGCTCGACTCAGAGAAGGCCGGCTTCCTTGAGCGTCTTGTAGGCGCCGTTCTTGTTCACGGTCTTGAGACCGCGGGCGCTGATCTTGACGCGAACGTAGCGGCCCAGTTCGGGAACCCAGATGCGCTTCTCACGCAGGTTCGGCTTGAACTGACGCTTCACGGTCTTGGTGACGTGACGTCCCACGCCGCCTTTTTTCTTGGCCAGACCACTGCGGTGGATCCGGCGACCGGACCTCACGCGGGCTCCCGTAATGCTGCAAACTCGTGCCATCGTCTTGAAAGGGTTCGATTTCTGCGACCACCCATGGGTCGCGGGCGGGGAATGTCGCCGGATTCGTCCCGCGGTCAAGGGAGGAATTCGGATTTCCCCGGGGAAAATCAGGGGGTCAGGAAGGATCGAAGGCGTCCAGCGCCTCCCGCTGCAGTCGACACAGCTCGGTGACGCCGGCCTTGCTCAGGGCCAGCATCTCCAGCATCTGCGCCTCGCTGAAGGTGGCCTCCTCGCCGCTGCCCTGCATCTCGATGAGGTCGAGATTCTCGGTCATGACGTAATTGAAATCGACGGAGGCGTCGCGGTCCTCGGGATAGTTGAGGTCAAGGACGCAGACTTCCTCGTAGACCCCGGCGCTGACGGCGGCGGCCAGTTGCTTCATCGGCGATTGCTTGATCTCGCCGCGGGCGAGCAGTCGGCGGAAGGCCATCTCCGCCGCCACCGCCGCCCCGGTGATGGACGCGGTGCGGGTGCCGCCGTCGGCGCGGAGGACGTCGCAATCGACCCACATGGTGCGCTGCCCGAGCGCCTTCAGGTCGACCACGGCGCGGAGCGATCGGCCGATGAGCCGCTGAATCTCGGAGCTGCGCCCGTCGAGCTTTCCCCGGCTGATGTCCCGCGGCTTCCGGCTGAGAGTCGAATAGGGCAGCATGTTGTACTCGGCCGTCAGCCAGCCGCCGGGCACGTCCTGCTGCAGCATCCAGCGAGGCACGCCGGGCTCGATCATGACCGCGCAGATGACCTGGGTATCGCCGAAGGAGACGAGTACCGAGCCGCTCGCGTGCGGGGCGATGTCGGGTTGAAAGGTGATGGGCCGCAGTTGGCCGGGAGTTCTGCCGTCGGGTCTGTCCATGGGGGGCGACCCTCCCGAATCCCCCGGTCGATTGCAAGTGATTCCCGGTTGCGGGACCCGGAAAATCCGAGAACTATTGCGCCCGTCGAGAAACGCCGGGTCCCTTTGCAGTGGTGGTTATCAAACAGTCGTCAGGTCACATGAGATGAGGGCGTGGGTCGAGAAATTCGAGCAGTTCGCGATCGACGTGATCCTGGAACGTCGCCAGGGGAAGCGGGCGGCCGCTTTCCGCGTCTTCCTGAGCACGCTCTCCGGGCTCTACGGATCGCTGGTGGACCTGCGCCTCTTTCTCTACCGGAATCGCATCCTGCGGGAACGGAACCTGGGTTGCCTCGTCGTCAGCATCGGCAACCTCACCGTCGGGGGCACGGGCAAGACCCCGGTGGTGGAGAAATTCGCCCGCTCGCTCCAGGATGGCGGCCGCCGGGTCGCGATTCTCAGTCGCGGCTACAAGTCGGTGAAGAAGCCGCTGGTGCGCCGGATCATCGGCAAGATGAAGGGTGAGAACGAGATCAACCCGCCCCGTGTCGTCAGCGACGGCAAATCCCTCCTCCTCGATTCCCGCACCGCCGGCGACGAACCCTACATGCTCGCCGCCAATCTCAAGGACATCCCCGTGGTCGTGGACAAGGATCGGGTGAAAAGCGGCAAGCACGCCATCTCGGAGCTGAACTGCGACACGCTGATTCTCGATGACGGGCTCCAGTACCTGAAGCTCCGCCACCGGCTCGACATCGTGCTCGTCGATCGCTGGCAACCTTTCGGCACCGAAAAACTTCTCCCCCGCGGCACCCTGCGCGAGCCGGCCAAGAACCTGAAGCGGGCCAGCTACATTTTCATCACCAAGTGCAACGGCGAGCCGAACGACGAGTTGAAGGACCGCATCCGGCAGCACAATCGCACCGCCGAAATCATCGAGTGCGAGCACCGGCCGCAGCATCTCCAGCACCTGGAAACCCGGGAGACGCTGCCGCTCTCGGCGCTCCAGGACAAGCGGGTCGGCACCATCAGCGCCATCGCGGTCCCGGAGAGTTTCGAGCACGGGGTCGGCAAGCTCGGCGCCAAGCTGGTGGCGACGAAGCGTTTCATGGATCACCACCGCTTCACCGAGCAGGAGATCATCACCTTCATCAACTGCTGCGTGGAGTCCGAGGTGGACATGATCGTCACCACGGAAAAGGATTCCGTGCGCTTCCCGCGCCTCCCGCGCATGGACGTGCCCATCTACTTCCTCCGTGTGGAGATCGGCATCCTCAACAACGAGGAGAGTTTCGACGAGTGCATCAACCGCATCTGCCAGCCGCGCCCCATCGTCCCGGCGCGACGATT
>JAUIGT010000039.1 GCA_030432615.1 Verrucomicrobiia bacterium | reverse complement strand
GTCTTTCCGTCGAAGACCTTGAACGAATCGAAAAGGTAGAGCCCGAAGTCCTTGGCCGGTTTTTCGAATCCCTGCGCCGCCGCGTCGGCATGGAAGTGGATCGGCTGCATCGGAAAAACGCCGGACGCGGTCTTCAGTTTCGCCTCGTGGATGGTCGGGGCGAAGGCACGGGTCTCCAGGTCGAAGTCCCGATACCAGGTCTGCGATTGCCGCTCGCCGGGACGTTCGCTGGCGAACCAGCAGCGCAGCGTCTTCTTACTGATCGGATAAATGCGGGGAACGAAAACCGCGCCCTTCGGCAGCGTCGTGTTTTCGAAGACCTGCTCGCCGCGCGCGATCTCCTCGACGGCTTCGACCTCGAGCGAGTCAAGGTCGACGATGGACAGCGTGCTGTAGATCTGCGCCCGGGCTGCGCTTTCTCCTGACTGCTCGTCATCGACCTCGGCGACCACGTAGGCGTGCCCATCAACGATCGCCATCTCCGCGTCGTGAGCCCCTTTCACTTGGGGCGCGGTCACGGTGACGAGTCGCTCCATCACGAGATCACCGGCCAGCGCAGGATCCCAGCCATCAGGGACGAGCGCTTGTCTGCCCTGGCGCTGAGCAAACATCCATCGAAACATTTCTTCCGAAGCGTAAACTCGACCCGCGGCGCCGTGGCCTTCCTCGGGATAGATCGTGAGCTTGGCCTGGCGACCACCCTTTTCTCGAATCAGCTCGATCATCCGTTCGGAACGATCGGCGGGCACGACCGTGTCCTTGGCTCCGTGAAAACACCAGGCGGGAATGGCGGAAAGGTTTTCCGCCCACTGATCCAGGTCCGGCGTGATGTCTTTCGGCCCGCCGAAGCCCAGGCCTCCCACGATCGGAACCACCGCCGCGAAATGCTCGGGCGAGTGAGCCGCCCACGCCCAGGTGCCGAACCCACCCATGCTGACTCCGGTCAGGTAGATCCGCGACTCGTCGATCGGATGAGTCTCCTTGAGATGCCCGAGCCACCGATCCAGCTCCTCGAGAATCCAGGTCACCTCGACCTCCTTTGTGGGCGGTCCCGCTTGCGGTGCGACCAAAAGAAAAGGTTCGCCTGCCCATTTCTCGGCGCCGGAAAGAGCGGGGTTCGCGTTTCGCTTGATCCTCTCGATGTCGGTCCCCCGACCTCCCGCGCCATGCAGGAAGATCAAGAGGGGAAGTCGCTTGTCATTCGAGGCAGCGCCCGAACCGACTCGCGCCACGAGGTAGTCGGAATTCAGAAAAGGGGTCTCCTTCCCAACTTCTTCCGGCAGGCGCTCCGTCTCGAACTCGGCAGCCCGGAGAAAGGGGGCACTCAGAAGAAGAAAGAAAATGGCGGCGCTCCGAATCATGAAGGAGATTCATCGGGGCCCTTCTTCCCAATGACAAGCAGGGAGTGTGGCCTCCCAGCCGAACTGGCGTCATTCGGACCGTGGATCAAGTTGCATCGAATGATCGAATTCTGATAGCAATCGGTCATGTTCATTCACCGAAATCGGAACCTGGGCGCCATTGTTTGCGGCGTCCTGCACCTCGCCTTGGCGGTCGGGTCGCTCAGTGGTGAGGACGCGGTGACGGCCCCTTTCGATGCCCACCTGGTGGGCTCGCCTGAAGGGAGCGCGGCCTTCACCTTCGATCGCTCCGTCTACGAAGCCGAGGCGAAAGAACGGGCGGCCCTGCCCATCGGTGTTTTCGATTCGGGTATCGGGGGGCTCACCGTGTTCGAGGCGCTCCTCACCGCCGACAACTTCGACAATGAAACCCTGAAGCCGGGACCCGACGGGAAGCCCGACTTCGAGGACGAACGTTTCATCTATCTCGGCGACCAGGCCAACATGCCCTACGGCAACTACTCGAAGGAGGGAAAGACCGACTACCTCCGAGAACTCATCCTCAAGGACGCCACTTTCCTCCTTGGGAATCGCCATCGCTCCGAAGCAGGAGCAGACCCTCGATTCGACAAGCCGCCGGTGAAAGCCGTCGTCATCGCCTGCAACACCGCCACCGCCTATGGCCTCGATGATCTCCGCGCCGCGGTGAAACGGTGGAATCTCCCGGTGCCGGTCATCGGCGTGGTCGAGGCCGGCGCCCGTGGGTTGCTCGGGGATGGACAGGATCGCGACCAGGCCATCGGTGTCCTCGCCACCGTCGGCACCTGCGCCAGCGAGGTCTATCCGAAAACGATCCAATCCACTCTCGGTCGCGGCGGCCATGCCCCTGCGATCGTCACCCAGCATGGCAGCGCGGATCTCGCCGCCATCATCGAGGGCGAACCCGGTTTCGACACCCCGATGGCGGAGCAGATCGAAAATGACGTTCGCGCTCTGGTCGAAACCCACCGGGAAAGCCGTGGTGGCCAGAGCGCCATTCCCCTCGGCACCGTCATGCTTGGCTGCACCCATTTCCCCCTGGTGCTCGGGGAAATCGAAAACGCTTTTGCCTCCCTGAAAACGGATCCCGAACTCGCCCCATGGATCGCCGACAAGCGCAACTACATCGATCCCGCCGCCTGGACCGCGCGCCAACTTTTCCAGGAACTCGCCCGAAATCGAATCCGCGTCCAGGCAGCCCAACAACCCGCCACCAAACACGACGCGTTCTACCTTTCCGTTCCCAACCCGAACTTCGAAGAAGCCGTTCTCTCCCCGGAAGGCGGGCTCGATCACGCCTACAAATACGGACGTGAAATCGGCAGACTCGAAGTCGAGGACACCGTGGTCATTCCCATGACCCGTGCCGCCCTGACCGAATCCGGACGCCGGCTGGTCCGCGACAATCTCCCGGAATCCTGGAGCCGCCTTCCCGCCGGCGAACCCGAGGACCTCGACGGGCCACCGCTCGTCACTGCTGAAGCCTGGGCCATCGCTGACGGCGAAACCGGGGAACTTCTCTGGGAATACCGGGGCCAAGAGCCGCGCAAGACCGCCAGCATCACCAAGACGATGGCCGCGCTCGTCGTCCTTTCCCTGGCCGAAGAAGATCCCGCCGTCCTCGACGAGGTGGTCACTTTCTCCGAAGCCGCCGACAAGACCGGCGGTTCCACTTCCTCCGTGAAAGCCGGGGAAAAAGTCACGGTGCGCGAAGGCCTCTACGGGCTCCTGCTCCCATCCGGCAACGACATGGGCAACGCGCTTGCCGAGCATTTTTCCCCGCGCCTCGATCCACCGACCGAAGCCATGCTCGCCGAGGGTCTCGACAATCCCGTCCACGCCAGGCGCGCGAACTTCATCGCCGAGATGAATCGACTCGCCCGAAAAATCGGCATGGAGAACACCTTCTACCGCCTCGCCTACGGAGACGGCGGAACGCCCGCGCAGAAGACCAGCACCGCCGCCGACCTGTGCCGGCTCGGTTTTCACGCCTTGTCGAATCCCCTGCTCCGCAAGATCGTGGGCACGCGGCGCCACCTCGGAACCATCACCTTGCCCGACGGCTCCACTCGCGAACAGCCCTGGGAAAACACCAACGACCTCCTTGGCCTCGACCGCGGCTACGACGGCATCAAGACCGGCTTCACCCGCTCCGCCGGACGCTGTCTCCTCGCCTCGGGAAAACGCGGCGACCGCCACCTCATCGTCGCCGTGCTCGGCAGCGACTCGGCCAAGGCGCGAGACACCGATGCGCGGAACCTGTTCCGGTGGGCATGGCGGCGGATGACGATTCCGACGTCTGACCGTTGACCTCCGACCTCACTCGAGCGGCACGCGGTCGAGTTCCTCCAGCATCGGGCGATAGGCGTATTCGTTGAGCAGGGCGATCACGCCTCGGTCGCTGTTGTCGGCGGCGACTTCGGCATAGATGCCGAGGGCATTGTGAAGGGCCTCGATCGCCAGTTCGAGATTTTCCGCCCAGGCCTCGTTGTCCTTGGCCTCGCGGGCGATGGCCGCCTTCCTCGCCGACTCGACCGCGGTGAGGTAGTGGAGGGCGAAGGTGTGGCGCTTGGCGTGGTGGAGAATCCACGGTCGCGCCCCGTCCCGGGCCCGGGTGTTGGCGCGATACATTTCATTGACCGCTTTCCCGTAGAGTTCCTTGCCCGCGCTCCACCAGTCCGGAGCGGGCTCGGACGACCGGTAGTGCTCGAGGAACATCTCCGGCGCCGGAACCGCGAACCCGGGGGCCTCCTTTTGCATCAACGCGGTGACTTCCGCGAGCGCGGCGAATCCCAGGTCCAGGGGCTCGGTGACGCCCTCGCCGCAGATCGGCGTGGCCAGTTGATCGAGCGCGGACTCCGGGGTGACCGAGGCGTCCCAGGCCGCGCGGGACAGGTAGTGCAGCACCGGATTCAAGTCCCCCACCAGTCCGGCGGCGACGGCGAAATCGCCCTCGGGCAGCGTTACAGGAACCTCCACCGGCAGGACCTGGCCGCGTTCCCGCCCGAGAGAGAGCGTCTTCCCCGGAGCGAATTCCAATTCCGTGGCCATGCCCAGCGACCGGGCCGCCGCGACGACCTCTGCCCGCCAGTTCGGCACCTCCTTCTCCGCGACAGGAGCGAATTCCTCGGCGCCGGAGAAAACCGAGCGGCCCCCGATGTCGCCGGTGACGTCGATCGGTTCGAAGGCGAGAGCGGCGTCGTCCCCGGGCAGGAGAACGGCGTTGAACTTCAGCTTCGCGAGTTGTCCCAGCAACTTCGCGAGATCGGCGGCCGGCCACGATCCCTGGCTGGCCGGACCGTCGGCCACGATCGTCCAGGCGCGGGCGACCTGGCGGGGTTTCCGGACGATGTCATATCCGTCCAGCGCGAAGGCTGGCGCTTCCTTCGGCGGGAAGTCACCGCTCGTCAGGTAGCGCATCCCGTTGGCATACCCGTACTCGTAGACCGCCCAGAGCGTGGCCACGGGACTGCCGCCGGCGACGACCAGGCCGGAGGCGGTCGAACGGACGACATGGTCCTGGGCACCGAGATCGCCGGGCAGCAATTCCCCGGCCGCAGCGCCGAGGAGAACGGTGGGTGTTTTTGTCCCGTCGCCCGATGGTTTCGCGGTCACCGTGACTTCGGCGTCGAAGAGCGTCTTCATCAGGCCGGCCAGTTCATCGGCCGCGAATTGCTCCAGCGGATCGGGGGCGGCGCCTACCACGACGGTGACGGCGGGTCCGTCGGCGGCGCAAACCAGCGACGGGGCAAGAAGGAGCGGAACGGCGAAGGCGAGGAGCAGGGCCTCGGGACGGATCGCGGGAAAGAATCTCGATTTCATGGCGCTTCGAATTCGGTTCGACTTACTTCGCCTCGTGGGAGATGCAGAAGAGGTTCTCGCGGGTCCGGACGTAGAGACGCCCGTCGGCCACCGAGGGAGTGGCGAAAATCTCCTCGCCGAGATCGTTCTTGGCGAGAACCTTCAATTCCGGTCCGTCCTCCAGCACGACCACGAACCCGTTGCGGCCGGCGATGTAGATCTTTCCGTCGGCGGCGATGGGGGAGGCGTAGTAATCGCCGAAATTCCGCAGCCGGGTGCGCCCCCAGACCTCGTCGCCGGTCGCGGCGTCGAAGCAGCTGGAGATGCCGCCCGACTTCACCACGTGCAGGCGCTGGTTGAAGACGAGCGGCGAGGAGAGGTTCGAGGGCGACTTGTTGTCGATGTTCCAGACAACGTGGGTGGCGGTGACGTCACCACTGCCGCCTCCCCGCACCGCCTGGATCGTGTTCCCGCCACCGGCCATGTTGTCGGGATGCTGGAAGGCGGTGTCGATCTCGGTCTCGTCGATGAGCGCGTCGCCGTTCCGGTCCGAGGCGTCGAATTTCTCCAGGAAATTCTCCGGCATCTCGGTGCGGGCGAGTTTTCCATCCTGGTTGGTGTCGAGCCATTCCAGGAGCGCGTACTTCAGCGTGCGGGTGGAATCGCCATAGCTCTGCACGGCGACATAGATGAGATCATCGTGGACCACCGGCGAGGTCATGATGGTGCGCAGCAGCGAGTTGCAGGTCCAGCGCTCCTCGCCCGTCTCGGGATCATAGCCCTTGAGCTTGCCCGAGCCGGCCACGACCAGATCGGTGCGGCCATTGGCCTCGCAGAGCACCGGCAGCGAGTAGCCGGCCAGCATGTCCGGGCGCGAGGTGCGCCAGAGCGGCTTCCCGGTGGCGGCGTCGAGGGAGAGAACGAAGGAGGCGAGGTCATCGTCCTGGGCGAAGAAGACCCGTCCGTCGTGAACCACCGGCGAGGCGCCCGGTCCCCAGTCCATGAGATAGGCCGGCATCGGCAGCGGATGACGCCAGCGCTCCTCGCCCGTCACGGCGTCGAAGGCGAGAATGCCGAGCGTGCTGAAGTAGACGTAGACGCGCTCCCCGTCGCTGGCCGGTGTCGAGGAAGCGTGACTGTTCGGAGGCGTGATCCGGGGCAGATCCCCAGCCGGAAAGTCGCGGCGCCAGAGCTGTTCCCCGGTGGCGCCATCGTGACAGAAGACCGAGAAGGTTTCCTCGTCGGTCATGGCGGTGTTGAAGACTCGGCCGCCGGCGATCACCGCCGACCCGATCCCGTCGCCCAGCTCGGCTTTCCAGAGGACTTTCTCCTCGAAGGAGAACTCCGTCGGAATCGGATCCGTCCCCGCGGCGATCCCGATCCCGTTGACACCGCGGAACTGGGGCCAGTCATCGGCAAAGGAATCCGAGGCGAAAACCGGTGCCAGGCCGGCCAGGCCGATCATCGCCGCGGGATGAAGAGAGAATCGAAACTTCATGGTGAGGCCGATTCCACCAGCCTGGCGCCGTTTCCGCAATGGCCGGATGCGGCCAGTGTGAACCCCCGGGGCTCTGCCCATCGAGGCGGAGTTTCCCGGCCCCGAAACGAATCGCGATCGCATCGTTCCGATCGCCGTGGCGAGGGAAGCGGTCGCTCGGGACTGGTTCGCCCTCGCCGGGATCGGGTTACCTCTCCCACAGCTCGAGTGCCCCCCCGGATGGCACCTTTCCGTGCCATGAAAAACGCGGGATTCGCCTCCATACTGGCCCGTTCCATCATGTCCGCGAGCCGTTGCTGCCTCCTCCTTCTTCTTTTTGCCTCCGTTACCGCGGCGTCCGTGGGCTCGGCGGAGGAACCGTTCGAAGCCTTTCTCAAGACGCATTGCGTGAGCTGCCACGGCCCGGACAAGGAAAAGGGCCACCTGCGCGTCGACCAACTCTCGCGCAATTTTCGGCTGGGCGAAGACTCCCACCTCTGGTCGGAGGTCATCGAAAAGGTCAACAGCGGCGAGATGCCCCCGGAGGACGAACCGCAACCGGCCCAGGATGAAATCGCGACCTTCGTCGCGGAGCTGGATTCACGGATCAAGGAAGGCAAGGCGGCCCGCATGGCGGCGCGCCCTCCCGTGGCCCACTACCGCCTGAGCCGGAAGGAATACCAGAACACGGTCTACGATCTGCTTGGCGTGCGCTACGATCCGACGAAGCCGGGCGAGCTGAACGAGGATACCCTCTGGCACGGGTTCGAGCGCATCGGCTCGGAACTGTCGCTCTCGCCCTCGCACATGGATCGCTACTACCGTGCCGCGGAACTCGTCCTCGACCGCGCCTTTCCCGCCGCCTCGAGCGAGGCCCGGAAAGTCCGCAAGACGGCGGCGGAGCTGCGCTACGGCGGCGGGGAGCAGCAGCAGGAGGCCCTCGATCGCTTCGGCATCAAGCGGCCGCTCCGCTACCTCCTCTACCCCGGCAGTGTCCAGCAGGCGCTCTCGCCTCACTGGTTCGGCAAGACGGGACCGGAGCACAGCGGACTCTACAAGGTCCGCCTCCAGGCCAGCGGGATCCGTCCGCCCGGCGGCCAGACGGCCCATCTCAGCATCGGCAAGCGAACCGGAGAGGAAACGGTGGATGGAATGATCGAGTTCGATCTCACCGCGCCGGAGGACAGTCCGGAGGTCTACGAGTTCGAGGTGTTTCTCGAGATGCCGACTACGCTGGAGTTCTGCGTGGTGGCCACCGATGTGGTCGACCGGAGAGCCGGCGCGGCCTTCCGCAACGCGCTCCGCAGCCGGGGCGGATACCTTTTCACGCACAGCAGCGAGACCCTGCTCCTGAACCCGAACGCTCCGCAGATGTTCGATGAAAAGGGCAACGGCATCTTTTCGACGGTTATCCTCGATTGGATCGAGTGGGAGGGTCCGCTGGTGTCGGAGGAGGAAATGTCCCGGCGCGACGGCGTGCTGCCGCCGGAGGACGCGACGCCCGAAGTGGTCGCGGAGCACCTGCAACGCTTCGCCGAACGCGCCTGGCGCCGGTCGGTGAAGCGGGAGGAGTTGGAAAACTACCTGGCATCCTACCGCGCCGATCGCGAGGCGGGCGAAACAACCGTCGAGGCCTTTCGCGGGGCGATGCTGCGGGTGCTGACTTCGAGACACTTCATCTACCTCGTCCAGGGCGATCCCGTGGCTCGCGAGCATCTCAACGACTGGGAACTCGCCTCGCGGCTCTCGTATTTCCTCTGGAGCTCGATGCCGGACGACGGTCTTTTCGCCGCGGCGAAAAGCGGCGGGCTGAACGGAGAGGACCTGCGGAAGGAAGTGGACCGGATGTTGACGGACGAGCGGATCAACCGCTTCATCGACGACTTTTCCCGGCAATGGCTGCAACTGCACCGTGTGGGTATGTTCCCGCCGGACAGGAAGCTCTATCCGACCTACGACGACTGGCTCGAGACGAGCATGCGTCAAGAGCCGGTGGAGTTCTTCCGCGAGATGCTCGTGCAGAACCTGCCGATCGACGAATTCCTCGATTCCGACTGGACCGTGGCCAACGCCCGGCTCTGCGATTTCTACGGACTGCCGGAGCCGAGGTCGGGCGGCTTTCAACGGGTCTCCCTCGAACCGGAGCACCGGCGCGGCGGCCTGCTGACGATGGGCGCGGTGCTCGGGCTGACCTCGGACGGCACCCGCCACCGCCCCGTGCATCGGGGCGTGTGGCTCAGCGAAGCCATCCTCAACAAGACGCCCCCACCCCCTCCGGCCAACGTCGATCCCATCGAACCCGTTCCGCCGGAAGGCGACAAGGTAACCGTCCGCCAAAGGCTGGAGGTGCATGCCACGGACGCGAACTGCGCGTCCTGCCATGCAAAGATCGATCCCCTGGGCTTCGCCTGGGACCACTACGATGCCATCGGCCAGTGGCGAGACCGCGAGCAGGTCCCGACCGGCAAGGGACAGGATCCCCTGGTCGATGCCTCCGGCGTGATGCCCGACGGTCGTTCCTTCCAAGGCGCCGACGAGTTCAAACAGCTTCTGCTCGAGGATCGCGACACCGTCGCGCGCGCCTTCATCGAGCACCTCTGCACCTACGCCCTTCGCCGGGCGCTGACGGTCGATGACCGGGACGATCTCCATTCGATAGAAAAAGAAGCGAAGAAAAACCAGTACCGCGTCCGAGACATCGTCCGCGCCGTGGCCCTGTCCGATCTGATGCAAAAACGCTGAGGCGCCTGTTCCCGGTCCTTCGTTCTTGGTTCCTCGTTCGCGCGACCACCAAGCCGGAAACCTGGAACCACGATTTGAGAACCAAGAACCAGGAACACCGATGAACTACCTCTCCCAATCCTGGCGGATCGACCGCCGCCACGCCCTCCGCGCGATGGGCACCTGCATCTCCCTGCCGATGCTGGAATGCATGGTCCCGCTCCGGGCGGCGGAAGAAGCCACCGCCTCACCCCGGCGCAGCGCCTTCATCTACCTCGCCAATGGCGTTCACTCGCTCAACTACCAGATCCTCACACCGGGGAAGGACTACCAGTTCTCCCGGTCGCTCAAGCCCCTGGAGAAACACCGCGATGTCATCACGCCCATCAGTGGTCTCCATCATCCCGGGGCACTCGGCCATCATCACAACTGCATCAATGTCTTCCTGACCGGCGGAAGACTCGGTCCCTCGGACCGCAACACCATCTCCGTGGACCAGAAGATGGCGGAGATCACGGCGCAACACACCCGTTACCCCTCGATGGAGATCGCGCTCACGCAGGGCTCCCTCGCCTGGACCGCGGACGGGGTGCAGTTGCCCGCGCTGCGTCGGTGCAGCGAGATTTTCGCCTCGCTCTTCGAGGAACCGAAGGGCGGCGTCGAGGCCCAGCGAAAATCCCTGCGTCGAAAGGCCAGCGTGCTCGATGACAACCTCGCCGAAGTGCGCCAGCTCGAGAAGAAGATGGGCGCGGAGGACAAGGGGCGCCTCGACCAGTATCTCACTTCCGTTCGGGAGGCGGAAATCCGCACCCGGCGGGCCGATGCGTGGCTCGACACGCCGCTTCCGGAGATCTCCGACGCCGACCGCAAGCGCACCAATCGAGACATTCCCAAGACGCAGGCGGGCGAGTATTTCCGCACCGTCTACGATCTCATGGTGCTCGCCTTCCAGACGGACGTGACCCGCGTGGCCACCTTCAGCCTGGGCGGCGAGGGGGACGCCTTTTCCATCCCCGAGATCGGCATCACCGAGTCGCGCCACCAGCTCAGTCACCACGGTGGCGATGCCGGTTACATGGAGAAGCTCACCAACTACGACACCTTCGCCATCGAGCAGTTCAGCTACTTCCTCACCCGCCTCGCGGAGACGAAGGACCTCGACGGCAAGCCCCTCCTCGACACCACCATGTCGCTCTTCGGCAGCGGGATGTGCTACGGCCACAGTCACGGAAACGCGAATCTTCCACTGGTCCTCGCCGGCGGCTCGGGCCTGGGTCTGAAGCACGGCAGCCACATCGACTTCAACCGCGAAGCCGCCGGATTCGAGGGCTACGCGGTGGATCCGGAGGGCGCGCTCACCTCCGCGCACTACCAGATCTGCGGACGTCCCGTGAACACCGACGCTCACATGAGCAACCTCCTGCTTCTGATGGCCCAGCGCATGGGCGTCGAAACCGACCAGTTCGGTGACAGCAACAAGGTGATCGCGATTTGATGTGCCGAATGGATCAGGAGCGAAACGGCACCAGCAGACAAAAACAGCCCCCGGGAATACCCCAACCGCGAAGCGGCGAAAGCCTATGCCCGCGGGCGTCAGACCGCCGAACCAGAACTCCAGTAGCCCCAGCCGCGAAGCGGCGCCAGCAGGTAGCTGCGGGCGTCAGCCCGCTGGCCAGGGATCCAAAATAATTCCAAAGCCGCGAAGCGGCGACAGCCACCGAGCCCATGGGCAGTTTCAACCGTCTGACCTACCACATCGTTTTCGGCACCAAATATCGGAAGCCCACGATTCGCGAAGAGATACAGGAACGGCTCTACGAATATATCGGCGGCACGCTTCGCGCCAAAAATGGGCATCTGATCCAGATCGGCGGTGTCGAAGATCACCTCCACCTTCTCGCGGGCTTGTCTCCCGCGCTTGCCGTGTCGGAGGTGATTCGCGACGTCAAAGCGAATTCATCGAAATGGATGAAAGAGGAACGGCTCGTCGGGGGATTCGAATGGCAGAAGGGCTTCGGCGCGTTCACTGTCAGCTACGATCGAATCGACGCGATTCGGAAATACATCCGCAATCAGAAAGAGCATCATCGAACGAAGACCTTTCAGGAAGAATACATCGATTTCCTGGAACGCCACGACATCGAATTTCGATTGGACCATCTGTTCGAAGATGAACACCATGGATAGAGCGCACCTGCTGTCGCCGCTTCGCGGCTTGTTGCTTGTTTGTTCCAGGGCCTGCGGGCTGACACCCGCAGCTACGTGCTGGCGTCGCTTCGCGACTTGTTTCAGGCTGGCGCGATTCTTTCCTTTGGTTCCCAGGGCCTGCGGGCTGACGCCCGCAGCTACGTGCTGGCGTCGCTTCGCGACTCGTTGTACGCGGCCGGGATTTTCGCTTTGGGTGTCCTTGCCTGGTGGAGGGAGCCTTTTTCGCTCGTTCTTGCTGGTCCCGTTTTGTTTGGCAGTTCTTGGCTCGGGCGCCGCCAGCGGAGAACCAGGAACGAAGAGCGAGGAGCCTAATTCCGAGCCCTTCCGCCCGCGGGCGGGAGAATTCCCGCCCCTCGAAAAGGCGCACGCCTACCGCGGCGAGCTGGTCTTCGTGGACCATGCCAACCGCCGCGGAAGTCTCCGCGTGGCGGGCGAAGGAAAGTTTTACCGAAACGACCCGCAGCCCTTCGCCCTGCTTCCCTACGGCATCGTCCGGTATCAAGGCGCGCCGGCGGATCTGCGCGACGTCCCGCTCGGCACGGTGATGCACGTCCGGGGCTTTCTCCCGCCGGACCCGAAGCTCTCCGCCGTGCCGGTGCTGCCGATCGACAACAAGGACAGAGACGCGGGGCACTATCGCGGCACCGGCACCGCACCCGCCGAGAATCACGTGCTTCTCCTCGAGGACGAGCCCAGCCACTGCCTGCGCGAGGGGCTGACCTGGAAGCTCGGGGAAGTGGAAATCGAGAACCACGCGGGAAAGATCATCGCCAGCCGCGAGCCGAAGGCGGGAGGAGACGGCAACGTCAGCGGGGAAGAGCTGACCTTCGACGCCGCCACCCGCATCTGGCGCGGCCGCGAGCGCATCCGGGTCGCGGACCTGGTCGCCGAGGGGGCGTGGCCCGCCGACGGCAGGAAAGATCTCGGCGGTCAGGCTGTCCTGCTCGGGATCACCTGGAAGCCCGCGCCCGGGGACGGGCTGAGCGGCGCTTTCACCCGCTTCCATATCTCCGACATCTGGCTGGATGACGATGCCATCCGGCACGCGGCCGAATTCCAGACCGAGACGCACAAGGAATTCATCCGCAGCCGCTGGATGCCGGCCTGGGTCGATGCCGTCGAGTATGGCGAGTTCGGTCGCGCCACCGTCACCGCCACTCTCTTCGGCGGGATGGACGAATCGCTCTACGACGACTTCCGGAACGGCATCGGAGCGCAGATGAATGGAGCCGAGAACACCCTGAAGCACACGGCCGGCCACTACGGGCCTTCCCACGTCGCATCCAATGGAACCATTCTCGATGTCACCCGGGCGACCGGGGAGATTCCCCTGGGCAGCAGCGGCATTCAGATCAGGTTCGAGACCGACCTCATCATCGAAGGCATTCGCGCCGGAAGGGTCGTGCGGGTCCGCCCGGAGAACTGGCCCAAGACACAGATCCCCCGGGAGGAATACCTGTTCGAAAACAGCCCCGAGGATCGATTCCCCACTCCCGACATCTTCCCCAAATACTGATCTATGAATTCCTGGTTCCTCGTTCGCGGTTCTTCGTTGTCGGCTCCTCGCCGGAGATTCACCGTCCTTTCGCTGTGGTTGACACTGGCCGGTTCGTTTCTCGTCCTCGTCTCCGCTGTCGCCCAACAACCGGAAACGAAGAACGAGGAACCGGAAGCCGAACCCTTCCGCCCCAAGGCGGGAGAATTCCCTCCCCTGGAAAAGGCGTACGCCTACCGCGGCGAACTGGTCTTCGTGGATCACGCCAACCGGCGCGGCAGCCTTCGCGTGCAGGGCGAAGGCACCTACTACCGCAATGCGCCGCATCCCTTCGCCTTGCTGCCTTATGCCGTCGTGAAGCAGCACGGCGCGCCGGCGGATCTCCGGGACTTTCCGCTGGGCACGGTGCTGCATGTCCGAGGCTTTCTTCCGCCCGATCCGAAGACCTCCTCCGTGCCGGTGCTGCGAATCGACAGCAAGGACAAGACCCATGGCTACAGCGGCAAAGGGATCACTCCCGCCGAGAACCACGTCCTCCTCCTCGAGGACGAGCCCAGCCACTGCCTGCGCGAGGGGCTGGTCTGGAAGCTCAAGGAAATGGAGATAGCGAACCACGAGGGCCTGATCATCGCCCGCCGCGAACCGAAAGAGGCCGGAGACGTCCGGGCCGAGAAGGAAAGCCTAACCTTCGACGCCGCCACGCGCATCTGGCGCGGCCGCGAGCGCCTCGGAGTCGAGGACCTGGTCGCCGAGGGCGCCTGGCCCGCCAGCGGGAAGAAATCCCTCGATGACCAGGCCGTCCTGCTCGGGATCACCTGGAAACCCACGCCCAGCGGTGTCTTCACCCGCTTCCACATCTCCGACATCTGGCTGGACGAGACCGCCATGCAGCGCGCCGCCCACGTGCAGACCGAGACGCACAAGGCCTTCATCCGCAGTCGCTGGGTGCCCGCCTGGGTCGATGCCGTCGAGTATGGAAAGTTCGGCCGCGCCACCGTGACCGCGACGCTCTTCGGCGGGATGGACGACTCGCTCTACGCCGATTTCCGAAAGGGCGCTTCCGCCCTGATGAATGCGGTCGAGAGCAACCTGAAGCACACTCACGGCGCCTACGGTCCCGCGCACATGGCCTGCAAGGGCCCGCTCCTCGAGGTCGCGAGGACGGACAAGGAGCCTCCCCTGGGCAGCAGCGGCATCCAGATCCGCTTCGAGACCGACCTCATCATCGAGGGCGTTCGTCCGGGCCGGGTCGTCCGGGTCCGTCCCGCCGACTGGCCCCAGGTCAACGTGCCCCGGGAGGAATACCTCAATGGTGACCTCGAAGAACGCTTCCCGACCCCGGACATCTTCCCGAAGTATTGATCCGGTATCAGGGGCACCGTAAAGCCAGGCCGGGGAACGCGCGCTGACGATTCGCGGCACTCTCGTGCTCGCGAGATGCAGAGCCGACGAGCTCCGGAATCGGCGCTCACGTCGGAATCAACCCTGTCGATCCATGGACCCAACAGGGTTGAGCCCACAAAACACGCGCGCTCACCGCGCCGCCGACAACACCCTCGGCGTGGGATTCTCCACCTCGCCGATGGCGCGCTGGCCGCTCCCCTCGCGATCCATGTCGCCCAGGTCCTCGCGGGCCCTCTCCGCGTACCGCATCAGCCGCTCGACCACCTCCGGATGTTCCGCGGCCACGTCGTGCTCGCTGGCGATGTCCGCGACCACGTCGAAAAGCAACGGCTTCCCGCCGCCAGCCTCGCCCTGCCTGGTGAAGTGGGGATGATTTCGCCACGTCTCCAGTGGCACGAACAATTTCCACCGCCCTGAGCGCACCGCCTGCAGCTGTGGCCCGTCGTAATAGAAGAATGCCTCGTAGGGCGACTCCGCTCCCTCCTCGCCGACGAGGAGCGGACGGATATCCTTCCCGTCGATCGTTCGGTCGCTCGGAATCTCTCCCCCGGCCAAAGCGGCGAAAGTCGGAAGCAGGTCCATGGTCGTGCAGAGTTCCGCGCATTCCGTGCCCGCGGGAACCGTCCCCGGCCACCACACCAGGGTCGGCACGCGGAAGGCGCCCTCGGCGGTGGTGTAGCCGCGGCCATGGAGCGGCTGGTTCGATCCCCGGCTCAGGTCGCCGGGCTTGGGGTTGATGGGCGCCCCGTTGTCGGAGGTCCAGATCACCAGCGTGTTCTCGGCAATCCCCAGTTCAACCAGCTTGTCGAGAAGTTGTCCCTGCGACCAGTCCAGTTCCTCGATGGAATCGCCCCACGGACCGTTCGCGCTTTTTCCCCGGAACTCGGGACTGGAAAATGGCTGGCTCGTGCTCCCCGGCATCGCTTGCGGAAAGTAGAGAAAGAAGGGCCGATCGCGATTCTCCTCGATCCACTCCAGCGCCTTCTCGGTGTAGCGCTTCGTCAGCCCGTCCCGGTCGACCGGGGCCTCGATCACCGTCTCGTTCTCCATCAGGGGAAGCGGCGGCCAGGCCAGGCCTCCGAGATCGGGCGCACGCGGATTGCTCTTCTGTCGCTCCGCAGCGCGACGTCCCGCTTCCTGCGTCATGTCGTCGCTGTAGGGAATGCCGAAGAAGTAGTCGAAGCCCTGCTGGTTGGGCAGAAACTCGGGCTGGTCGCCGAGGTGCCATTTCCCGATCATCCCGGTGGCGTAGCCCGCGTCCTGGAGCACCTCGGCGACGGTGACCTCGTCGGGATGGAGACCGTAGGGAGACACCGGCCGCAGAACCCAGCCGTCCCGCGGATTGTCGTGCATCCGCACCCGCTGAGAATAGCAGCCCGTCATGATGCTCGCCCGCGAGGGCGTGCAGACGCCGGCGGTGACGCAGAAGTGGGTGAACTTCCGCCCCTCCTTCGCCATGCGATTCAGGTTCGGGGTACGGTGCACCTCCGATCCGAAAGGTTCGATGTCGCCGTAGCCGAGGTTGTCGGTGTAGACGATGATGAAATTCGGTTTCCTCGCCTCGTCCGCCCGGACCGGGGCAAGCAGGCAGGACAGGAGAACCAGGAGCGTAAGCAGGGACGGCGTCTTCATGGTGTTCTTCGTTTTCGTCGGCAGGTTCGCTCTCCGGCTCATCCCTTCATTTTCAAAAACAGCACCTCGCCTTTCTCCACCCAGCGCTTCATCAACTGCACCCGCCACCAGCCTTCGCCGTTGGGCGGATTGACGCGAACGCCGGAGCGGTCGCCGAGTTCCTTCAGGTCGTAGTGGCCCCAGGTCTCGCCGAGGTCGGCCGAGACGAGAAAGCCGCATTCGTCGGGATCGGCGTTGCCGTATTTCGGCGCCACGATGGTTTTGCCATGGATGGTCATCGCGGCCATCTCGTATTCCACCGGGTAGATCAATTCGTGCTTCGTCTTGTCGGGGATGTCCTCGGGCGCGCAGCGGAAAATGCCGCGGTCATACACCTCGCGAATCGTCTTGGGTCCGTTGGCGTCGGCGACCCAGTAGATTTTCCCGTCGACGAAGTTCATCCCGCCGGTCTTGAAGCGCGAGTTGGCGTCGGCGGAAACGATGACTTTCCAGTTCCAGGAATCGGCGTCCGCATCATAGGTTCCTCGCAGCCAGTGGCACTCGAGCCCGACCCCGATCTTGCGATCGATGTCGCCGCTGCAAGCGTAGAAAGCGTTCTCGGCCGGGTTGTATGTGACCGAGTGGATGTGTCGGCAGACGACCGGATTCTCGGGGTCGCCCACCCACTCGCTCGGGTCCGCATCCTTGTGCTGGAAGGCGGGGTTCTGCCCGAACGCGTAGGCGATTTTCACCGTCTCGCCACCATCGATCGAGTAGTAGACATTCGAGGGAACCGGCCCGGTGCGGACGTTGCAATAGTTTCCCCAGATCAGCATTTCGCCGACTCCCTCGACATCGAACGTATGCCGACCGTCGAGCGAATAGAAATACCAACCCGGCACCTCGCCTTCGCGGAGGTCGTGCAGTTGGTACTCGCTGCCGTCCTGTTTGAGCACCTTCACTTCGCGAATTTCCGACAAGTTGTCGTTGGCGGAAAAGATCTGCCGTTGGGTGGCGAAAACGACTTGGCCATTTTTCAGCAGTGAACTGAACTGGATGTTCTCCGCGTCGGGAAAATCGGCCTCGTGCGCCCAGGACTTCGCGTTGTCTTTCGAAAGAAAAATCTTCCCATCGCGATAGCCAAACGCGCGATCGCCCCGCTGGGTATCGTTCCCGGGACCATCCGTCGGAGCAAGCCGGTAAAGAAAGTGATCGGTCTCGCCCGTTTCGCCCGCGGCGAGCGATTTCAGAGAGAAGCCAGCCAGCAGCGAACCGCCGGTGGCGGCAGCGGCGGTCGTTCCGAGAAAGTGACGGCGGGAGACGGAAGGAGGCAGAGCTTTCATGGCTTCGGCCAGTGTGCCCAAAGTCACGCCCATTGGCTATCCCGTCATCGGGGAGGCTGGCGAGACCGTCATTCCCCCGACTCGGCGAGACCACGTTGCAAGGTGGCGAGCACTTCGGCGCGATCGCCGGCGAGGGCCGCCGACACATTCAACCAGAGACCGGGAAAGGCGCGGCTACGGAGAATGCCGTCGTCGTCGGTCGGCAAGGGGCGATACTCGTCGTCCTCGAGACGGAACCAGTCGATCTCGCCATCCTGCACCCGCCAGAGCAGGTATTCGGCAATGCCGGCGCGGCGATAGCTGACGAGCTTTTCGCGCGCGTCTTTCGACACCGAACTGGCGGCGACTTCCACCACCAGTTCCGGCGCCCCAGTGAGGTAGCCTTTCTGGTCCAGCTCGGCTCCGCCACCGTGCTCCGCATCGCGAAAGAGCACCGCATCCGGCTGGGGAACGTCGTCGGGACCGAGACGGATGGTGACGTTGGTGGCATGCTCGGCGACGGGCCGGAAGGCGGAGTAGTAGGAAAGCCAGCCCTGAATGAGGCCGTCGGGCTTTCCGTGGAGGTCGGTGCGGACGGGTGAGGCCATGGAGACGATTCCTTGAATGAGTTCGGCTTTCTTCACCTCCGGCATCGCCTCGAATCGGCGCAGGAATTCGCTCGCGCCGAGATGATCCCCGTTCTCCAACGGCGGCGGCGGCGCGGACGCGGCGGGCGTCCTCGGCTCGATGTCGGTCACCGGATGACTCATGCAAAAATCGTAGCACCCGCGCGCCGAACTGTCGATGGCGGAACGGGAGATCCGCTGGTCGCGGCGTTTGTCGCTTTCGCGTTCCGCCATCTTCGTCAATGCTCCCGACAGATCCGATTTGCCCACCCGAATCATGACCGCCCGCGCCCGCCAACGAACACTCGCCGGCACAATCGGTCTCCTGGTTGGCGTACGCATTCCTTCCTGAACCATTCATCATGCACCTGGACGAAGAAGACTTCCACCAACTCGCTCGACTCCAGGGTAGCCTGCTTCGTTTCGTCAACGAAAAGACAGGCATCATCCCGGGCCACCCCGATGCCGTCGAGATTTTCGGCAGTGGCATCGAAGAGAAGAGGGAACTCTTTCTCACGCTCTACGACCGTCCCGAAGAAACGATCGACGACTACCTCGCCGAGAATCCCGAGCAACTCCCAGGCGATGAACTGGACATCATCGAATCCTGGAAAGCCCTGCGCCATGGCCGGTTCATCGTCTTCCGCCAGCTGAACAAATACGCCGTATTCATCAACGACAAAGACCGTCCCGAGGTCTTCGGCGTGATCGGCCCCACCGAACCCATCGCCGACGTCGTCGATGCTCCGCTTCCGGTTCTCGTCGAAACCACGCTCCTCCCGTTCAAGGGCGTGATCGTTTACGATGGGATCATGTCCCGATACGCCGTCCACTTCGGGCCTGGTATCCGCGACTCGATGAACGAGACCTACAAAGCCGCCAAGGCCGGCTCCGGCATCATCACCTGCCTTTCTCCCTTGGGCGTTCCCAAGAAAAAACCCTCCGCCGCCGACCGCGCCCGCTCCCTCGCCAGGCGCCTGCGTGACCGATTGGCGAAGCTGCGCGAAAAGCGAAGGATTCTCGAGGAATTCGAAAGCGAGACGCTTCCCGCCTTCGAAACCTGGGTCGAAAAGAATCACGGGGACCTCCGGGATCGATGCGACGAGTTGCAGAGCGAGATCGATCACCTGGCCGAACTCATCGACCGCGCCGAGACCCACATGATGTTCGGCGGAGAACGATCCGGCGCCCGCGCCATCGCCGCCGCCGAAGAAGAGATCGAAGACGAGGAAGCCGTCTCCGAATCCTTCGCCCGGAAACGGAAAACGAACCGCGACGGCGAAAGCTCCGCCGGCGAGGACGACGACGGCGATCCCTTCCCCGGAGGCCCCTTCGGCGAGAATCCCTTCGAGGGCATGCCTGATTTCATGATCGACCCCTTGGTCTGCGAGTTTCTCAGCGGGGTGCGCGGGATCGATCCCTCGCGCCTCAGCGACGCCGAATTCGAGAAGGCCCGGCGAGAGTTTCTCGGCAGCTTCGATCACATTGCTTCCGGGGATAATGCCGCCTTCGAGAAGGCCATGCTGAGGGTCGGCGCGGACGAGTCCGAATCCAATCAGAACGCGGTCAAAAAACTGTTCCGGAAACTGGCGAGCCAGGTTCATCCCGACCGCAACCCCGACTTCAACGAGGAAGCCAAGGAGATCTGGGAGGAACTGCAAAAGCGGAAAGACGCCCTCGACCTGCCCTCCCTCGAACTGCTCGAAATCAAGTGGCGCCTCATCCGCGAAGACACCTTCCACTCCCGCGACCGCAAGCATCTCGACCGATTCAAGGCCCGCCTCGATGAACAGGAATTCGACATCGAAGACGCCCTTGATGAATTCTCCACCCATCCCATGTGGGGCTGTCGCGAAAGAACTCCGCCCGCTAAAGTCCGGAAGCAGGTCAAACGCGATCTCGAGGACGCGATTGCCCATTTCGAGGAAGAAGCGGGCGATTTGAAAGACCAACTCGAGCGGATCCGGAATCGCGTTCCAGGACCTGCCAGGAAGCAATCGAAGAAAAAACGCGGGGCGAAACGCAAGCGAAAGGGAAAAGCAAACCCCACACGCAAAGCCGCCGCTAAGAAGAAGAGGAAAAAACAGAGCCCGGCAGCCGATCAGAAACCACCGTCAAAGCAATCTCCACCGCCACGGGACGGTAGCGATGGTTTCGAACAGGATCTCTTCGACTTCCAGTGACCTGACAGGGTTGCCTCGCCGGCCCAACCCTGTCGAGTGGGGCTGACTCGAAGATCGATCACGGCGAGAAGCGTCCCACAACCACGACGCCCGCAATCGGTTCCGCTGGGCTCGGCGAAAACGGGACAGCGACCAAGGCAAGTGATTCATTATCAACTCTTTATAATTGGCCATCCCCCTTATTCGCCCTCTGTTGCTGCCCCATTGGAAAAGCTCCCATTTTGGAAAAGACAATCGAGCGTAGAAAAGGACCCACCACGATTTCTCCGCACAAATTCAATTGGTGCGGATTTTTTGTAAATTTTTCCCTTGTGTATTCGCACACCTTGGTGTAATGCATCGAGTGCCCTTTCGAAAAAGCCCCGCAATACCAAGGTATCGCGGGGCCTTTTGAATGGACTTCGACGAGCGAAATCCGATCCGTAGCAAGGTCAGGCTAGCTCATTCGAGGTCGGTTTTCAAGGGGGATTCGGCATCCACCCCATAACACCTCAATTCATCAAGAATGAGCAATACGACCAAAACGACCATTAGTTGGCCCGGCAAGTCCGGGAGGAAGTACGAGTACCATATCAGCAAGATCGGGGACTCGTTCAAGGACATGGCAGGAAACTACATTTTCTGCAAACGGAACGCTGCCGGTAGGTGGATG